>JAISRP010000142.1 GCA_031273585.1 Synergistaceae bacterium | reverse complement strand
CAACTCGCCTATATACTTGGTGTTGCAATGGTTCGATACAGTTGAGGGCGTCAAAGTGTCGTCTAAGCTCACCGCAAAAAGATGGACAACGGAAATCACGACGCGAGATAAAATGTTCCTCGATAAATTAGGAGTTGCGCTTCACTGTTGATTCGAGTACATATTATCCAACTTTTGGGTTTTTAACGTCAATCTATATTTTTTTTCACGCACGTCCTCGCCCAGCCTCACGCGCGCAAGAAAGTCTTTTGCTTTTTCGCGGGCCTCTGCAACGGAAAAGAGGTCGGCTCGGCCAATAGTGTGGTATGTCCTTGCCCCGCTTGCGCGTCGATAATCAACGAGCCAAGTTTTGCGCCGCGAAGGTTCAACCGCAAGCGTGAGTCCAGATGTGACGCCGTCCTTGATTTTTTGTCTTTTTTCTCTGGGCATGATATTCTGTACTATCGGTTTGGGTAAATTTCGTGGTAGCCATCTCAGAGCCCCTGTTTCGTACTCCATATGTACTCCAAATTCATTATACCACAGCAAACGACACATACATATATTTAACTATCAAAAGAGTAGAATCTTGATATTACTGGACGTTATGTTTGAACTGATTTTGAAGATAACTAAAAGAATACTTATATCGCCTTCCCAAGCCAAGGGTCGCTGGTTCGAATCCCGTTTTCCGCTCCAATGATAGCAAGGGTTCAGGGGATCTCCTCTGGCCCCATTTTTTTTGCCGTTGCACCACCATTTTACCCGGAGGGCGAGGGGTGCAATTTGTTGCCACGTGTTATCATTATCGTCATTCACTTGTTTTAAAGCTGTGATACTTAGTCGGCGCTCTCACTTTTGAAACATGCTCCGAACCGCGGCAGATGTTATTATATACCGGCGGGACCGATGCGAGCGGCTCGCGCCGCGCGTATATGTACAATGCGCCGGGTGGTGAAAGATACGATGTTGGCGTCGGACCTGTAATTTAAAATATTTGATTATGGCAGTTCGATCTGCGGTTTTAAGTTTTGAGGAGGGTGTTGAGTTCTATTGGAAAAAATTTACGCGACTGCCCGGGCGGCGCTCGGCTCGTTAGCGTTCGTCCTCGTGTTTTGCGGACTGGCGCGCGCGGGTGGGACGTCCGGCGATATTCCGGCGGGGGAGCCTCTTACTATTACGCGCTGCATCGAGATTGCCCTGGAGCGGCATCCCAGTCTGAGGGAGGCGCGCAGCAGCATCGAGTCGCAGAGCGCCAGGGTGGGAGAGGCGGCCGCGTCGGCGCGGCCGCAGGTCCGCGTCTCGTCGTCTTACGGCAGGTCCTACAGCGGCAGCGGGCCGGAGAGCGGCTCGATAAACACCGACATAACCCTGTCCCAGACGCTGTTCGACTGGGACAGGACCAGCCTGTCGGTCAAGGGGGCGCTGCTCGAGCTGGAGGCGCGGCGATACGACGAGTCGGGATCGGAGATGGATGTGATCAGGGACGTGATCAGCGCGTACTTCTCGGTGAACCGCAGCGAGAGGACGCTGGGCATAGCGATGGAGCGGCTGGACAATTACGAGAAGCGCCTGAGGTGGGCGAAGGATTTTTACGAGGTCGGCACTAAGGCTCGGATCGAGGTGACGAAGGCCGAGACCGATCTGGCAAACGCGAAACTCGACCTCGTGTCGGCGCGGGGGGCGCTGCAGAAGGCAAACGCCAGCCTTGCCCACGCGATGGGGGTCACGGACATCGAGCCGGGGAGGGTCCCGGACATCTTGGAGGTTGGCTTTGTGGATCCGGGCGTGGGGCTTGACGAGGCGGTCGAGACGGCCGTCAGGAACCGGGAGGACTATCTGGCTCAGAGCGTCCGCATAGACGCGTCGGAGGCGAGCCTGGAGCTCGCCAGGAAGGGAATGAAGCCAACCGTCACCGGCAGCGCGGGCTACACGCTCTCGGGCGAGAACGACCCAGTGGAGAACAGGGATCTTCGCCTGTCCGTGGGGCTGTCGATACCGGTTGCCGACGGGGGACAGACCGCGGCCAGAACGCGCCAGGCGGAGGCCGACCTCGAGGGGGCCAGGGCCAGGGGCGAGAGCCTGAGGCAGAATATCGTCATGCAGGTGCGCACTGCCCACGCGTCGCTCGAGGAGGCGCGGGAGTCCGTATCGGCCGCGAGGGAGGCGGCGCGTCAGGCGCTGGAGACGCTGAAGCTGGCCCAGGGCCGATATGCCGCTGGGGTGGGGTCGTCCCTCGAGATCTCCGACGCGGTCGACGGATACGCCAGTGCGCAGATGAGCGTGGCAACGGCCCTGTACAACGAAAACACCGCCGAGGCGGAGCTGATTCGCGCCATTGGAGGATCATTTCAGTGAAAAAACGCAAAAAATTGAAGAGCTTCCTGATATTTCTGGCAATCGCAGGGCTGATCGGCGCGGGCGTCCGGTTTTACCTGGATTCGACGAAGGAGCCGCCCCTGAAGTACGTGACGGAGGCGGTCGAGCGCGGAGGAATGCGATCGGTCATCTTGGCCACCGGCAAGGTGCAGCCCGTATCGATGATAAGCGTCGGAACTCAGGTATCAGGGACGCTGAAGGAGCTCTACGTCGACTTTAACAGCGTAGTGAAGAAGGGGCAGATCATCGCGGTCATCGACCCGGCCCAACAGGAGGCGGACCTGGCCCAGTCAGTGGCGTCGCTCCGCTCTCTTGAGGCCGATGTGGCGGAGTCGAGCGCCAACCTGGCCTACGCCAGGGAGAAGGTCAAAAGGTCCAGGGAGCTCTACAGCCGCGACCTGATAGCGAGGTCAGAGCTCGACGTCGACGAGACGTCCGTCCAGACCGCGGAGGCCAGGCTCGCGTCGGCCCGCGCCAGGATCGTAGCCCAGGAGGCGTCCGTGAGGAGGGCCAGGCTTCAGCTCGACTACACCAGCATATACTCCCCGGTGGACGGCGTCGTCGTCACCAAGAACGTGAACGTGGGGCAGACGGTGGCGGCGAGCTTCAACACTCCGACCATCGCCGAGATAGCTGAGGACCTCTCCCGGATGCAGGTCGAGGTGAACATCGACGAGGCCGACATAGGCAGCGTCCGAGAGGGACAGGAGGTCGAGTTCAACGTCGACGCGTTCCCGGAGAGGAAGTTCGAGGGGAACGTGACCCAGATACGCCTGTCGCCGGCCACTGAGAATAACGTCATATCGTACAAGGCGATAGTCTCGTTCCTGAACGAACAGGTGGAGGGGCAGAACCTGATCCCGGGCATGACCGCCAACGTCACGCTGATCGTGGACGAGAAGACTGACGTCGTGAAGGTACCGAACGCGGCGCTCCGATTCCGCCCGCTGTCCGCGAGCGGCACTGCCCCCACGGCGGTCCCTGGCCCAATGGGCCGCCCGGGGGGAGACTCCTCCTCCGACGGCGCGGAGCCGGGCGCGGGTTCGCCCAGAAAGCCCTCCGTGTACAAGCTCGAGGACGGAGAGCCGGTCATGGTGGAAGTGGAGCGCGGCATCACGGACGGGACGGACACCGAGATAATCTCCGGGCTCGAGCCGGGGACCGAGATAATAGTCGGGATAGACATCCCGAGGGAGAGTTAATCATCATGGCTTTGATCGAGCTCAGGGATATAAAAAAAAGTTTTCGGATGGGCGACGGCGAGCTGGAGGTGCTGCACGGCGTCTCCCTCGCGGCCGAGCGAGGCGAGTTCATAGCCATGATGGGCCCGTCTGGCTCCGGCAAGTCGACGACCATGAACATACTCGGGTGCCTCGACACCCCGACGAGCGGCACTTACATGCTTGACGGCAGGGACGTCGCGGCGCTGGACGGGGACGAGCTGGCGACGATTCGCAACGAGATGGTTGGCTTCGTATTCCAGGGCTTCAACCTGCTGCCGAGGACGAGCGCGCTCGCAAACGTCGAGATGCCGATGCTGTACTCGGGGGTCGGGGCCAGGGAGCGGCGCGCGCGCGCGAAGGAGGCGCTCGAGCGCATGGGGCTTGGCGACAGGATGGACCACGATCCCAGCAGGCTCTCCGGCGGACAGCAGCAGCGCGTCGCCATAGCGAGGGGGATCGTGAACAGGGCCCCCATACTCATGGCGGACGAGCCGACCGGCAACCTCGATTCGAGGACGAGCGACGAGATAATGAAGCTCTTCCAGGAGCTGAACGCCGGCGAGGGCATAACCATAGTGCTGGTGACGCACGAGGCCGACGTGGCCGCCTACGCCAGGAGAATACTGAACTTCCGCGACGGGGTCATCACGAGCGACGTCGCCAGCAGGGGCGTCAAGGGGGCGGACGCTGCGTGATATCCACGATCGAGATACTGAAGGTATCCGGCAGGGCCCTCATGACCAACAAGATGCGCTCTTTTTTGACGACGCTCGGGATCATAATAGGCGTGGGGGCCGTGATAGCCGCGTTTGCCGTGGGGCAGGGCGCCAACAGCGTCATAGACAGGCAGATATCGATGCTGGGCAGCAACTTCATGTACATTTTTCCGGACCGCAGCTCGGTCGGATCATACTCGAACCCCCGCTACCTAACGGTGTCCGACGCGGAGGCGATAGAGAGGGAGTGCTCCGGGACGGAGGCCGTGGCGCCGCTCGTCCAGACTTCGGCCCAGGCAATATACGGAAACGCGAACTGGAGCAGCGAGATCAACGGCAGCACGCCTGGGTTCTCAATAGTCAGGGAGTGGACCGTGGAATCTGGAAGGGACCTGCTCGACGGCGACGTCAGGGCTGGCTCCAAAGTATGCGTGCTGGGGCGCACGGTGGCGGACAAGCTCTTCGAGGAAGAGGATCCGATAGGGAAGGTCATAAGGATACGCACGGTGCCCTTCACCGTCGTCGGCGTGTTCGCGTCGAAGGGGCGGTCGATGGGCGGGTACGACCAGGACGACTTCATACTGGCGCCCATAACTACGGTGCAGCGCAGGCTCACCAGAAACGCCAACACGGGACGGGTCGGCGCGATAATGGTGAAGGGCGTATCGATGAGGGCCCTCGATTACCTCGAGGTCCAGATCAACGAGCTGCTTCGCGAGCGGCACCGCATACGCCCCGACCGGCAGAACGACTTCAGCGTCATGAACATCAGCCAGATCCTGGACATGAGAAAGAAGGCGACCCAGACGATGTCCCTGCTGCTAGGCGCGATAGCCGTCATCTCGCTCGTGGTGGGGGGCATCGGCATAATGAACATCATGCTGGTCTCCGTGACGGAGCGGACCAGGGAGATCGGCATCAGGATGGCGGTGGGCGCGAAGTCCGGGGATATTCGCCTACAGTTCCTGATCGAGGCCGTCACCCTGTCGCTGCTCGGCGGCATGTTGGGGATACTGCTCGGCATGGCGGCCGGATTTGGGCTCTCGAAGATCATGCAGAGCCCCCCGATATTCGGAGTGGAGTCCATCCTGCTCGCGTTCGTGTTCTCCGCCTTAGTGGGCGTCGGGTTCGGATTCTATCCGGCATGGAAGGCGTCGCTGCTGAGCCCGATAGATGCGCTGAAGTACGAATAAATTACATTGGTGGGCTGATCGCATGGAGGTCCAGTAGGCAGCGCCTTAATCGCGGGGTTTGGGGCGGAGCCCCAAGGTCCCGCTTCACTCGACGACTGGCTCTATATCGACCAGGTTGCTGTGTTGTGGGTTTCCCTTGGCGAGGGGCGTAGGTCTTGCTATCGACAGGGTGTTTATGCAGCCTCTCACGTCGACGCCGGAGGGGTCCGGCGTATACCACGCGCCTTGGGGGATGGCGAGCACGCCCTGGACGATCCTGTCCGTCACGCGAGCGGGTATTCTGATCCGTCCCCTGTCGTTGAATACTGTTACGGAGTCGCCGTCCGCAATTTTTTTCATCCTGGCGTCCGACGGGTTTATCCAGACTCGCTGCGCCTCGAGCCGTTCGAGGGCGGCGTTGTTCTCGTGCACTGAGAGAGTGCGGCGTTTCGTATGCCAGCCTATCAACTGGAACGGATATTTTTGGATTCTGGGGTCGCCCGGGCCCTCGAAGCTCGGGACGTACTTCGGTATGGCCGGGATCTCGTCCGGGTTGCCCTTGGCCAGGAGGGCGGCGGAGAATATCTCTATCCTGCCGCTCGGGGTCGGAAAGGGGTTGTTCTCGGGGTCCCTGATGTTCTCCTCGAAGGCGATGAAGCTGGGGGAGTCCTTATAACGATGGATCCCAGCTCTGCGGAAGGATTGGAAGTCGGGCATGCCCGGCTCGTCCTCGGCGATCACGTCGTAGGACTCGTTCAGTATCGAGGTCAGATCCTTACCCCCGCGGGTGAACTCGTCATAGCAGCCGATGTTGCGCGCGACGTCCGCCAGCCAGTCGTACTCGAACCTGCACTCGAACAGGGACTCGATCGACCTGTTGCAGTACAGGAGGTAGTCGCCCTCCCGCCAGGGAACGCCGATATTCTCCCCCTCGAACATCGAGGTCCCGGGGAGCACGACGTCGGCGAACCTGGCGCTGGGGGTCATGAACAGGTCAGAGCACACTATGAACTCGCACAGGGAGGTGTCCCTCAGGATGGCGGCCGTCCTGTTGATGTCGGAGTGCTGATTGAGCAGCATGTTGCCGCACAGGTTTAG
>JAISRP010000111.1 GCA_031273585.1 Synergistaceae bacterium | reverse complement strand
TAAGCCGGATCGGGGGATCGACCATAGAGGAGATGGTGTTCACGGACACGATTCCGCTGTCCGAGGAGAAGAGAATACCCAAGATAACGACGCTGTCGATAGCGCCTCTCTTTGCGGAGGCAATACGAAGGATTCACCTGGATCACTCTATAAGCATCCTCTTTCAGCCCAAGCCGAGGCGGAGGCAGGAGAGGGATTAACGACCGGATTTTTAAGGTGTTCATTGAATACACCTAGGAGGAGAATATATATGGCAGTAAAGGACGCGGCGAAGATCAGGTTTACGAAGAGGGAGTCCACCGGCAAGGGCACTTGCCGCAAGCTCCGGGCCGGAGGGGTCGTCCCGGCCGTATTTTACGGCCCCGAGTACAAGGAGAGCGTCGTCGGATCGGTCGAGGTCAGGGATATCTCGGCCGTAGCCGACTCCCCGAACTGGGAGACGAGCATGATCGATCTCGAGATGCCGGACGGCAGGGTGGAGATGGCCCTGCTCCGCAGCGTGCAGCGCCACGTGGTCTCTCAGAAGATATTGCACGTGGATCTCTATCAGCTCCTGAAGGGGCACAAGGTCAAGGTGGCGATACCGGTCCGCGTGATAAACAAGGACATATGCGCCGGCGTCAAGATGGGCGGCGTCCTGGAGCAGCCGGCCCGCGAGGTCGAGATAATGGTCCTTCCGCGCGAGATTCCGTCGGAGATAGTCCTCGACGCAGCCAAGATGGCGATGGGGAGCGAGATATCGATGCGCGACCTCGGGCTGCCGGAGAGCGCCGAACTGCTCTCCCCGGAGGACTCCGCCGTGCTTCTCGTCACCCGTCCGAAGGCGCTCGCGGACACCCCGCAGGAGGAGTCCGGCGAGGAGAATACCGAGGTTGAGGTAGTCGGCAAGGGCAAGCGCAAGGAGGAGTAAGGCCGCTCCCCTTCGGGTTACTTGGAGGAATCGATTTGAGGATGGTCGTGGGGCTGGGAAACCCAGGTCCCGAGTATGCTTGGAGCAGGCACAACGCCGGTTGGCTAGTGATTGACTCCTTTATAAGACGAATAGGACTCGGTGAGCCCCGCATGAAGTTCGGCGGGGCCTTTTGGCTTGACTCCGCGCCTGACGGCCAGAGGATCGCGCTGTTAAAGCCGTTCACGTACATGAACCTTAGCGGCAAGTCCGTGATAGAGGCGGCCAGGTACTACGGCATAGCGCCGGACGAGATACTGGTGGTATTCGACGACGTCGCGATACCCTTCGGCAAGCTGAGGTACAGGGACAAGGGGTCGGCGGGCGGCCAAAAGGGCATGGCCTCGATACTCGGGGCGCTCGGCACCCTCGAAGTGCCCAGGATACGGATCGGAGTCGGCGCCCCGGGTCCAAGGATGGAGATGCCCGACTGGGTCCTCGGGAGGTTCCCCAGCGAGCAGAGAAAACTCTGGCCCGAGATAGAGGATCTCGCGTGGGAGAGCCTTGGCAGGTGGATGAGAGGGGACGCCGGAGAGGGCTTTACTGTGCAGATTCGAAGCGGTGAGTCGTGAGCGGCGGTGATCGGTACGACCGCCTCTCGTCGTTTAACGCCGAGGCGTGGCGAAGAAACGGGACAATTCACCTGCCGGTCGGAGGCGCGGCCAGGCCGTGGATATGCAGGGGCTTCGAGAGGCCGCTTCTCGTGGTCCTTCCAAACTCGAGGATGGCCAGGGATTTTCTGTCCGACGCGGACTCGATGAGGCCGATCGCCGGCGTACCGCGCGTTTTGAGCATCCCTGAGATAGCCATAGCCTCCTATGCCGACGATCCGCGGATGTTCGAGGCACAGAAGGCCGAGAGGGGAGAGGTGATGCGTCGGTGGGCCGACGAGGCCGGGATACTGCTGGCCACGCCCGGCGCTCTGATGGGGCCGCTCTCGACTGGCGGAGACCGGCTGGATCTCGATACGGGAATGGAGATCGACAGGGGCCGCATGTTGGAGTGTCTAGGATGCAAGGGCTACGAGAAGGTCGATATAGTGTGGTCCCCGGGGCAGTTCACCTACAGGGGAGGCATAGTCGACTTCTTCGACCCCAAGGACTCGTATCCGACGAGGGTGGAGTTCTTCGACGACGAAATAGAGAGCATGAGGTTCTTTGCCACCGACACTCAGAGGAGCGTCAGGGGGCTCGAACACGCCGAGATACGCGCCATATCGTTCAGGAAGAGCGCGCGCCTGGGGGATTTGCTTCCATCGGACATGCACGTGCTGTTCGTCGAGCCCGGAGATCTGGAGAACGCCGCCCAGAACTACGCCTGGCTGCGCGCCGGCGTGGAGTGCGACGGCGACGGGGACGGACTGGAGAGCTGGCTCGAGGTGAGCGGCGAACTCTCCCTCTATCCCAGGCTGCGGGTCACGGCGAGCGTGGCGAAGGGGGAGTACAGGACCCAGATAACTGGCCTGCCGAACTTCCGCGGCAGGCGGAGGGACCTCGAATCGTACTGCCTGGACCTCGAATCGCGAAACATATCGGTGTGCGTAGTCTCAGAGGTCCAGCACTCCAGGGAGTGGGCGGAGTCGCGGGGATACAGAGTTACGAGCGGAGCCGTATCCGAGGGCTTCGTGGACGCCGTGTCGCAGGTGGCCGTGATTGGGGACCTGGAGTTTTCGGGGCTCTCTATGTCGGTCGTTCCGGCCGAGCGGGCGACCCCGCTAGACTGGCGCGACCGCCTTCTGCCGGGACAGTGGGTGGTCCACGAGGACTATGGGGTCGCCAAATACATAGGCTCGGAGCAGATCGAGGGCCAGGACGGGCTTCAGGAGTATCTGGTTCTGGAGTACGCCGAGGAGCGCAGGCTCAAGATCCCCGTCATGCACTTTCACAAGATATCACAGTACACGACGTACCCCGGCATGGAGCCCGCCGCCGACAGCCTGAAGGGGGGACGGTGGAAGAAGCTGTCCCAGCGGGCCAGGGAGCAGGCCGAGGAGACGGCGCGCCGCCTTATCGACGTCTACGCGAAGCGCGAGATCTCGAAGGGGCACGCGTTCACGGGCGACGCGGAGCAGGAGGCGGAGTTCGAGCGCACCTTTCCGTACAGGGAGACCGAGGACCAGCTCCGCGCGATAGACGACGTCGTCAGGGACATGAAGCGCCCGACACCGATGGACCGGATGCTGGTGGGGGACGTCGGCTTCGGGAAGACCGAGGTCGCGCTTCGCGCCTCCGCCGTCTGCGTCTTCGAGGGCAGACAGGTCGCCCTGCTGGCCCCCACGACGCTGCTGGCCCAGCAGCACTTCGACACCTGGAGTTCGCGATTCGACCCGTTCGGGGTGAGGGTGGAGGTCGTGTCCCGGTTTGTCACCCCGTCGAGGCAGAGGAAGATCCTCGGCGACGTGTCCGAGGGCAAGGTCGACGTGCTGATCGGCACCCATCGTCTGCTGGGCGGGGGGATATCGTTCAGGGATCTCGGGCTCGTCATAGTCGACGAGGAGCACCGCTTCGGCGTTATGCACAAGGAGCACTTGAAGAATCTGTATCCGGCAGTGGACGTCCTGATGCTGTCGGCGACCCCGATTCCAAGGTCGCTTCATATGTCCCTCTCCGGGCTTCGGGACCTGTCGCTTCTCGAGACGCCGCCGGGGAAGCGCCTGCCCGTTATTACAGCGGTGGGGCCGTGGTCGGAGGCGCTCGTCAAGAATGCGGTGATCAGGGAGTACTCGCGGGGGGGACAGATCTTTTACATCCATAACAGAGTGCAGACCATAGACCGCGAGGCCATGACGGTGAGGCGGCTCTTTCCCAAACTGCGAATATCCGTGGCCCACGGGAGGATGCATGAGAGTGAGTTAAAGAGCGCCATGGACGGCTTCGCGTCGGGGAAGCTGGACATGATCGTATGCACCACTATAGTCGAAAGCGGGCTCGATATGCCCAGGGCGAACACCCTCATAGTGAGTGACGCCCAGGAGTTGGGGCTGGCGCAGATGCATCAGTTGAGGGGGCGCGTCGGACGCAGGGACGAGCAGGCGTTCGCGCTGTTCCTGTACCCATCCGAGGCGAACCTGACGAGGGATGCGTCGGAGAGGCTCGAGGCCATAGCCGCCCTCGGAGAATTCGGCGCCGGTTACGAGCTGGCAAAGAGGGACCTGGAGATACGCGGGGGCGGCGAACTCGTCGGCACGGCTCAGCACGGCAACCTCGGCAGGGTCGGCTTTCAGAGGTACTGCGACCTCCTCGAGGAGGCCATCCGCAGGGCGAAGGGTGACGGCAGGGAGCGAACGCAGGTCGAGGTCGGCATCCCCTCCGCGATACCCGTCGGCTACCTGCCTCACGACAGCATAAGGGTCGCGCTCTACAGGAAGCTGCTCTGGACCCAGGACATGGGGGCCCTTGACGCCCTCGCCGACGAGACGGTCGACAGGTTCGGCCCCATGCCGCCCGTGCTGCGTTTCCTGTTCGACGTGTCGAGGATAAGGGTGCTCGGGCCGGACTACGGAATCGTGAAGATACTGTGCGGGCGGGATGAAACCGTCGTTCAGTTCGACCCCGAGGGGCCGCTGGCGCGATCCGCGCCGCCGCCGGGCTGGTTCAGGAGGATGGACGGGTTTCTCGGGCCTGGGGGGACGGGCGCTATGGGCGCCCTCCTGGCCCACATAACCGCCGCCGCCGGGTCGAGGACAGCTTCTTAAGGATAAATCAGCCGTAACTAAATCATCGCGGACCTCTGAAAAAACTGTAATATCTGGTACAATATTTCTGAGGTTGTTCGAGAGGGGAGTAAGGGATTTGAGTGAAACAGGCGCCGAGACCTTCGACGATCTCGTAAGAATACTGAAGAAGCTGCGCTCTCCGGGAGGATGTCCGTGGGATGCCGAACAGACCCTGGAGAGCCTGCGCAGGTATATCATAG
>JAISRP010000133.1 GCA_031273585.1 Synergistaceae bacterium | reverse complement strand
CGCCAGGAACCTCGGGCGCGCTGCAAACCTGCGGTCCGCTCCGCTCTTTTTATCGTTCATGACGCTCCACCTCCGTTATGTATAGCAATTTAACATTAGAAGCCTAAAGGGTAAAGATTGAAAACCTTTGCTGTCACCGCAACCGCCATCGGCAAAATTCCACGCGGTTTATTTAATCGGTTACATATATTATAAGGAAGCAAACGGCTAAAAACCTCCGTCCCTCCCCCTGTACGCGGGAACTCCGTCCCGTCCCCCGTAGAGCGGGGCGGACACCGAGTCCCCCAGTTGAATCGGCGCGCGGCTCGACTCCTTCACGACCTGCACGATCGCGTCCTGCCCCTTGACGAACACGACCCTGACCCTGCCCACGATTTGAGGGAAGTGCATCTCCGGCGTCTCTGGGGCTATCGTCCGCACCGACGAGGATCTGGTGACGGCGAATACGTCGCCCACCTTGACGCTGTCCTCCCTGCCGATGTTGATGTGGTAGAGCTTATCCCCTTTTTTTGCCGGCACTGATAGCGAGCCGTCGACCCTCTCGGCCTTGGCCACGATCTGTCCGACGAGCCTGTAGCCGTTGTAGCCCTCCACGACCTCGCTGAAGGCGTCGTCGAGCGCGCTGCGGATCGCGCGCCAGTAGGGAGTGTTCTTGAAGTCGTCCCAGTACACGGGCCTCGACTCGAGGACGTCGTTGTAGAGCACGTAAAACCTGTCGTCACGTTCCTCTATGACTGAGTCGAATATGACGCTCCCGGACGCCCCCTCGTGGACGTACATGTGAAGCGCCACGTCCCAGCGAACGCGCGATCCGACGAGATCCTTCTTCCGGGGGTAAAACTCCTCCAGATTTATCCTCACGACGATGTCGTTGGGATCGAGCCCAGCGGCGGACCAGTACCTCGGATCGCTCCCGGTTATGGGCGAGGCGTTGAGGCGCGGGATCTCCCGAAACCTCCGCAGCAGGTAGTCGCTCATCCTCTCGGACAGCACGTCGTTCGGGTAGTACCTGCTCCCCCACACCTGAAAAACGCTGTTGTTCTGGATCGGAGAGACGAGATACAGGTTGAACGTCCCGCCCGGCTCGGCCACGACCGCACCAGCCGTGCCGGCCCCGGCGATTATCGCCCAAAACGCCAGAAGAACTGCGGCGCGCCGGAAAAATCGGCCGCGCATATCGTTTACAATCTCAGTTTTTATCATTCGGACACTCCCCCGTTATAGCAATTTAAAATTAGGAGCCTAAAGGGTAAGGACTAAAACCCCTGCCGCCACTGAAACCGCCGTCAGCAAAATTCCACGCGGTTTATTCAATCGGCTGTACATAGCAAAATCAGCGCGCGCCGCCCGCGCTCTTTATTTTAATATCGGACGCATGCGGCCTTGCGTTGAGCCCGGTCATTGTGATAATATATTTTTTGATTTTTTGAGAAGGAGGTGAACGTGATGCCCAACAAGAAGTCCGCCATAAAGCGAGTTCTGATCGCCGAGAAGAACAGGCTCTACAACAGGTACTGGAAGACCCGCTGCAAGACGGCGCAGAAGAATTTCCTATCGGCAGTGGCCCTGGACGACACAGAACTCGCCGCGAAACGTCTTGCCGAGGCGCAGAGCGTACTCGACAAGGCGGTCGTGAAGGGAGTAATCCATCGCAACACCGCTTCCCGCAGAAAGTCGAGGATGGCGCTCAAGATCGCGTCCCCGGCAAAGGCCTGAGGACATCGGAATTTCACGCGCGGACGAAGGGCGGCAAGGCGGAAATCGCCTGACCGCTCTTTTTTGTTGGCATAGACAAGACGAAACCGTGGGCTCCGCCCACGGTCCTCTCTCTGCGGGTTTGGGGGAGTATGCTCATGTTTGCGGCTGGGGCGCGTTGGGTTATAATTTTCGGGGTTGCATTGCATCCATGTATATGAAGGAGGGACGATATCCAATGAGAACCGCTCAAAGCAGAAAATTCATCGCATCGGTCTGCCTCGCAGGGGCCCTGTTGCTGGCCGTATTCGCCGCGACGTCCGAGGCCGCAAAGAAGACCTCGCGCAAGGCGCCGCCGATTCCGCCCTACAGGGCTTCTGGGTCGATACCGGGCACGCCGCTGCTCTATGAGAACCTGTTCATAAGCGACAGCGGGCGCGTGACCATCACCATCTACAACCCCGAGAACACGGGGGTGAACTTCAGCTCGAACTTCAGCTTTTACACGGAGAAGGGCGAGTTTACGACGGGGTTTACCTTGAGCGGATTTGCCTCCGGCAGGGACAGGGTGTCGTACGCCCTCGACATGCCAAACTTCGCCGATTACAAGCGAGCCAAGAACATGAAGGTGCTCGGAAGGTCCGGACGAACTGGTGCATAGCGGGAACGCGCCGGGCGGAGAAAAGCATCCCCTGCCCGGCGGCAGGAGGCTCGTGCTGTTTTTGGCCCTGTTCTTCGGCGCTGGCTACTCGCTGGGATTTTTCACCGGGCTAGGCTACTCGAAATTTTACGCAGCGGGCGAATTTGCCGAAACTCCAGACGTCCCCTCAGACGAGACGTCCCCTGCGCCGATGCCGGAGAGCCCGGACGACAGCGCTGGGATGCCGGAGACGTCAGAGCCCGCCGATGACCCGCCCGATGCCGACCCGGACATGCAGGGCATCGACCTGGTCCTGGGCAATCACTCGCTCGACGAGGACGAAAACGGCCTCTTCATATCCGGCACGGTGATCAACAGGTCGGACCACGCCTTCGACGCGGTGAGGATCGCCTTCGACCTCTGCGACTCGAACGACCGCCCGTACAGCTACGTGACCGACACTGCAGCGGGCCGGATGGAGCCGGGCGACTCGTGGGGCTTCACGATCTACATACCGTACACCGAGATGAGCCTCTTCCAGTCGTACCGGCTGCAGAGCATAATGGGCGTCACAAACTGACCCCGCCTAGTACCTGTGCGGGATGACCTCCATCCAGTAGCCGTCCGGATCCTCTATGAAGTAAATACCCATGTCCTGGTTTTCGAAGCAGATGCACCCCATCTCGGCATGGAGCTTGTGCGCGGCGTCGAAGTCCGGCGCCTCGAAAGCGATGTGGGATTCGTTGTCCCCCAGCTCGTAGGGCTCGGTCCTCTCGTGCAGGTTTGTGAGCTCGAGAAGAAACCCCGTCTCGCCATCCCCCATGAAGACGATTGTAAAGTTCTTCCCGTCTATCCGCCTGGTCTCCTTCAGACCGAGGGCTCTCCCATAAAATGAGATGCTCCGCCCAAGATCGAGCACATTGATATTGCTGTGAAGAAATTTAAATTTCATCAACACTCCGCCCTTCAAAGGTATGTGGTCATGATATTTTATCACAACGCCCCAGTTATACGGAAAGACGGGAGAAGGACCTTGGGGCTCCACCCCAAACCCTGCGCTTGAGGCAGTGCCTCCTGGACCTCCAATTAGTTTTTTTGTTTTCGCCCCGCGGGCGAAAACAAAAAAAATGAAATGGGGGTCCGGGGGACTGGTCCCCCGGCGGAGTTCGAGGCGGCGCCTCGAGGTCCCGCCTTTTGTTTTAGGATTCGAGCTCTTCCTTACATCAGCGGCCGAGTTATGTTAAAATATACTTACAGCGTGCCGAAAGCGCCGTTTCAGGGGGCGCTTCAAATGACACTACACCTCACTTTTATCATAGAGCGCGGTCTAATGAAATAACCGAGAGGAGGGAGACTGATGGACATGTATCAGGTCGGAGATTTAGTCGTCTACGGGGGGAGCAGCTGCGTCTGCAGGGTTGCGGAGGTCGCAGGTCTCGACTTCGTCACGGATAAGAGCAGGCTTTACTATATCTTAAAGCCGCTGCATCAGGAGGGCGTGATATACAATCCCGTCGACAACACGGACGTGTTCATGCGGCCCGTCATAACGAAGGACGAGGCTGAGAACCTCATCGACATGATCCCCAGGATGAGGGCGGAGCCTTATCTCGACGAGCCCCAGCAGGTCGGCCTGGACTACGAGTCAATACTCAAGACGCACGACTGCACGAAGCTCATAGAGCTCACGATGTCCATCTACGCGAAAAAGCAATTTTTATTGGAGAACAAGCGCAAGTTCGGCTCGCAGGAGGACAATTTCATGAAACGGGCGGAGGACATGCTCTTCGGCGAGTTAGCTGCCGCTCTCGACATCCCCAAGGAACAGGTGCGGAAGTATATTGCGGAGAGGGCAAACGGAAAACCAAGAAGCGACGCCTAGTCCGGCGCGCGCGGGAGAGGACGCGGCCTCTTAAAATGTCATCAGTCCTCCACGGCGCGGCCTATCTCGCGGGCGGAATATGCATGTTCCTCTACGGGGCGTCTCAATCGGCCGAGGCGTTCAGGTCAGCCTTCGGCACGGGTTTCAGGGAGGGGATGAGCAGGTTCGCCCAGAGCAAGCCCAGGGCGATCGTCCTGGGGGCGGCGCTGGCCGTGGCGGCTCAGGGCAGCACAGTCTCGACGTCGCTCGCCATCAGCTTCGTCGACGTCGGGATGCTGACTCTAGCCGGGTCGATCGCCGTCATGATGGGGGCGAGCATTGGCGGAACTTTCGTAACGCTCCTCATAAGCCTCGACATAGTGAGCTTCTCCCCGCTTTTTTTCGCCGCGAGCTTCGTCATGACGCGACTGGGCCGCAGCTGGGCGGAGCGGGCCGGGAACGTGCTGCGCTCCATTTCGCTGATCCTGATCGGGATGTTCCTGATGAAGCTGGGCGTGGAGCCCCTGCGGGGAAACCCCTCGGTCCACGGGGCCATCGCCCTCTTCGCGCGGGAGCCATTCCAGATGTTCATGGCCGCCACTCTCGCCACCGCCGTATTGCAGAGCTCGGCCTCCGTCATGGCCATATTCGTCGCAATAGCATCCGGCGGTGGCGTTCCGCCCGAGGCGGCGTTCCCGGTGGTATTGGGCGCGCACATCGGCGGGACGTTCACGCTGCTCTTGGCGGCAGCCGGCGGGCGGCGCAACGCGCGTTTGCTTGGGGCGGCGACATTTCTATACAAGCTGGCCGGAGTGGCGGTCTTTGCGCCCTTAGTTCCGCTCTCGAGCGGAATGCTGGCCCGTCAGGGCTTGTCGATGCCGGCCAATATAGTGCTGGCACAGACGAGCCTCGCCGTGTTCAACGCCGCAATATTCTATCCCTGGCCGCAGGTCCTGATCAGGGGCGGATTGTTCATACTCCGCCGCATACGCGGCGCGGATCTGGGGACGCCGCTCTACCTGGACGACAACTTGATCGAGATCCCGAACCTCGCAGTCGGCCTGCTGTCGAGAGAGATGATACGCCTCGCCAACTGCATCGAGGCGCTCCTGCAGATGCTGCTCTGCCCGGAGAGCGCCGACGGCGAGCTGAAGAGGCTTCTGCCGGGCGGAATTATCGAGCTCACGGAGGCGTGCGAACGATACATGAGGGCTATACAGCCGCCCTCCCTGGCTGAGGACTTCGACACGGCGAGGGAGTACAGGAAAATTTCGTTCGCCATGCTGTCCCTGAGGGAGACGTCCATGACCGTGAGGACAATGCACAGGCTGATGGAAAAACACGGGACGGGCGAGCTAGCGGACGAAATGGGCATGAGGGAGTGGCGGGGGGTATCGTCGTTCCTCATGGAGACGGTGAGAAACGCGTTCCACGCCTTCTCGCTCGGGGACGCGGACTTAGCGTCCCGGACCGCCGGCAAGGAGGAGGAGTTTGAAAAAATGGCCCTGCTGATACGCACGCGCCTCCTCTCCGGGGGAGTGATAAGACACGAGAGCGCCGAGCTGGCGGATTTTATGACGGCGTCGGGACGGATGCTCCAGACCGCCCTGGAGGTGGCGAGGGGGGATGTCTTCGTCAGATCGGCCTGGCCCGACGTCGAGGATCAGGAGGGCGAGTGAGAGCATTGGACAAGTACAAGCCGGTGGAGTCGTATCTTTTCGCGTCCGACAAGGGGCGCATCCTCGAACTCGTGATGAGGATGGGCTCGATGGCTGCATCCGCCCTGAGCGGTTCGATAGAGGCGCTGTGCAGGGCGGACGAGGCCCTGGCGCTGGCAATCCGGGAGGGCGACCGCGAACTCGACGCCATCGAGCACGAGATCGACCTCGAATGCCTGAGGTCCATAGCGATGCGGCAGCCGGTGAGGGGGGAGCTGCGCTTTATATTCGCCGCGATCAAGACGATAACCGACCTCGAGCGCATCGGCGACGAATCCGGCAACATAGCGAAGTGGGT
>JAISRP010000025.1 GCA_031273585.1 Synergistaceae bacterium | reverse complement strand
GGCAGCCTGATGCTCTCCAGCGCCATGATGCGCAACGAGATGACGCAGAACCTCGTCTTAGCCCGCGAGAACGCTCTTTCGAGCACGAGGGCCAAGAGCGAGTTCTTGTCGAACATGAGCCACGAGATGCGCACTCCGATGAACGCCATAATAGGGATGACCTCCATCGCGAAGTCGTCTCCGGACGTCGAACGAAAGGACTACTGCCTGGGCAAGATAGAGGACGCGTCCACTCATCTGCTCGGCGTCATCAACGACATACTGGACATGTCGAAGATCGAGGCCAACAAATTCGAGCTCTCGAACGCGGAATTCAGCTTCGAGAAGATGCTGCAGAAGGTCGTGAACGTCATAAACTTCCGGGTCGAGGAGAAGCATCAGAAGCTCTCCGCCCGCATCGACCCCAATATCCCGGACGCGCTGATCGGGGACGACCAGCGGCTGGCTCAGGTCATAACAAACTTGCTGAGCAACGCCGTAAAATTCACCCCGGAGAACGGCTCCATCTCGCTCGACGCCGATTTTGCCGGCGCGGAGGACGGGATCTGCACCATCCGGATCAGGGTCTCGGACAGCGGAATCGGCATCAGCCAGGAGCAAAAATCCAGGCTGTTCAGCTCATTCGAGCAGGCCGACAGCGGCATATCGCGCAAATTCGGCGGCACCGGGCTTGGGCTCGCCATATCCAAGAGCATAGTCGAGATGATGGGGGGCGAGATCTGGGTTGAATCCGAGCCGGGGCGCGGATCCACATTCTCTTTTACGCTGAAAGCCACGCGCGCCAATGCAGAACACCGCCCCAGGCTCAGCCCGGGGGTAGACTGGAAGAAGCTCCGGGTGCTCGCCGTGGACGATGCGCAGGATGTCAGGGAGTTTTTCGCGGATATCGCGCTTCGGATAGGAGTGCCCCTCGACGTCGCCTCGAGCGGAGAGGAGGCCATAGGGGCGGCAAGGCGGAACGGGCCTTACGACATCTGTTTTGTGGACTGGAACATGCCGGGCATGAACGGGATAGAGCTCTCGCGCTGGATAAGGGGACACGGAGGGGGCGAGTCCCTCATAGTCCTGCTGATCGCCTCCGCCGAGTGGGACGAGATCGAGGCCGACGCCAGGGACATCGGGGTGAGCAGGTTCCTGACGAAGCCGATCTTCCCGTCCTCCATAGTCGACTGCCTCAACGAGAGCATGGGCGCGGACGGAAGGAACGCCGCAAAGGATGCGGTGTCGGGCGAGACTGACTGCTTCGAGGGATACCGCATCCTGTTAGCGGAGGACGTCGAGGTCAACCGCGAGATAGTTCTGGCCCTGCTCGAGCCCACGCTGATGGACATCGACTGCGCGGAGAACGGGGCGGAGGCGCTCCGGATGTATCGCGAATCTCCCGAGCGTTATGATATGATCTTCATGGACGTCCAGATGCCGGAGATGGATGGGTACGAGGCAACGCGCCTCATCCGCGCGCTGGATGTCCCTGGCGCAAAGCGCGTGCCCATAGTCGCTATGACGGCCAACGTGTTCAGGGAGGACATCGAGAGGTGTCTCGAATCCGGGATGAACGACCACGTCGGCAAGCCGCTGGACTTCGGCAACGTGCTGGCAAAACTTCACAAGTACCTGCCGGTGAGGGTAAAGTGAGATCGCGCGCCGCGATATCCGAGAGGGGATAATCCGAATGGAGAGTGACAGCTACAGGGCATCCTCGTTCAGTCATGTGCTGTTACGCGTCCTGCATGATCAACGCATATTTCAATAAGCGCAGGAGCCAGATCTGCCACATGTAAGCCGGGCCGCCACTAACTGTAGGTCAGCAGATGCCTCGTCATCTCCGGCGGGATGCCGGTCAGCTCCGAGAGCCTCGACGCCCCCCTGCCTCCGTGTCCTGTAAGGCGGGATATTTTTTTTCTGTCGACGACCCACGGACCGCCAGGGGCCGTCGCCGCAAGCTCAAGGGCCGTCGCCTCCGAGAGGGCGAGCTCCCCGAACGCCGGGTGCCACGGGCCGGCTGCCACAGCCTCCTCCAAGGACCTCGAGCCCTGAAGCCCAACCCTTATGGCCTTAAATCCGAGGCGTTCTGATATCGCGAGCAGGGCCCCTACCTCCCTGACGGCAGTCTCCAGGGACTGCGGTTCGTACGCGCCGTCCCTGTACATGGCCTCGAGCTCCGTGCCCTTGAGCACCAGGCACGGGTATATCCTGAGGTCCCACGGGCCGCAGCCGCCCATCAGCGCGCCGATGCGCCTCATGTCCCGCGCCGCGCTCTCATACGACTGCCCAGGGAGCCCGGTCATAACCTGCACGCCTATGTGAAACCCAGCGTCCCTGAGTTTGACTATCGCACCGATTATATCCTCCGGGTCCTCGGGGCGTCCGCAGGCGGAGAGTACCCCTCTGTCGAGCGACGGGACGCCCAGCTCTATCGTGCCTATCGGGTAGTCATGCAGGAGGGATATCAGCGAATCTCCCCCTGGACCGTAAAAGTCGCCGGGATACGAGGAGAAGGAAACGAGGCTCCCGACCGGCGCGGAGCGCACCGAGTCGAGCAGGCCCGCAATGACGCTCCTGCTCTGCCTGGCAAAGCTGCCGCCGAAAAAACACAGCTCGACGGGGGACTCCTCCGCCATGAGCTCTGAGGCGACCGACGCCGCGACAATGGGCGCGCCCCCGCCCGCGTCCCTCGTGATGGCGGCCTGGTCGCAGTACACGCACCTGCGGGCGCACCCCTGAAACGGGATGAAGCGCGCCACGCGCCTCATGAAAACTCACCCTGCCAGTCCCCGCTCCACTCGGTCCAGATGGCAGCCCACGCGAACAGGTCCGCCTCGCTCTCGAAGCGCGACATCGGCTGGAACGTCTCGCGCCAGAAGGCCTCGCCCCTGGAGTGCGATATCAGGTGATACAGCTCGTGAAAGAGGGCGAACCTACGCCATATATCCGGCAGACGGCTGTTGATACAGAGCCGCGCCCTCCCGCCGCGGGCCACCTGAAGCCCCCACACCCCGCAGGGAAGGTCCACGTACCTTATCTCGACCTGGAATCCCGATATCTCCTCCGCCATCAGCTCGATGTCAAATCCGTTCAGCGAACGCCACTTTCCGGCCTCCCTCCGGGCCCACTCCGGTATGCGCTCAGGCGGGTCGGGGAAGTCGAAATCGTCCGGGTCGTACTCGGATTCGAGAGACTCGCAGTCGTATGACCGCTCAGGGGTGGAGCCTGCGGAGCTTTGCGTTCCTCTTCTGCGCGATGCCATCCCTGTCCCACTCCTCGACCACGGCGTTCACGACCTTCTCCACCATCCGCAGCTCCCGATCCGAGAGCTTCTTCCTGCGGAACCAGATGTCCACGTCGCCGGCCGAGAGGAGTTCCTCCAGGTGAATCTTCCTCCCCTTCGTCGGATACTCCGAGACCAACTCAGAGACCGTTGCGTTCAGCGCCTCAGCCAGGCGATACAGCAGCTTCATCGACGGCATCCGCCTGTTGCTCTCGAGCGCCTGGATGTAGATGCGGCTCACATCGACGGTCTCCGCCAGGCGCTGCTGCGTCATGCCGATGTTCTTCCGCAGGGCCCTCAACCTGTTCCCCATGTCCATTTCTCTCTGCCTCCCTGTTTAGGTTGCGTTTATGTTGTCCAGTATTTTACTACGATATAGGAAAAGTGTACATACCAGAAGATCGGCCGCACCGCCAGGGCTTGCCCCGCGGGCCGTGAGAAATCCGTTCAGGTCGAGGAGCGGTTCGTATCCCCCCGGCCTCATGGGGTCGAAATTTTTTCTGGCATATAGCGTCCTCTCCCTGTACTCGCCCCGCCAGAATCCGACGCCGGACCTGTGGATTATATTTGTGTCCTCGGCCTCCAGCATCAGCAGCAGGAGGGCGGAGAGCGAGGCATCCGGCAGGGACGCGCCCAACCCCAGCGCGCTCTCCAGCTCGGCTAAGGCCGACAGGGCCGACGGAAAACCGGACGCCGCCTCGTGCCTTACCCCTCCGATCCCGTGCTCGATGAAGATTCGCTCCCCGTGCGTCAACTCCTCCCCGGCTGACGCCTTGGCCCGCGCCCTCCCGAAGTCCTCCTCCGCTAAGGGGGCGGCTATACTGGCGGCAACGGCGCAGATGCGCTCCGGGGATGAGTCTCCGGCCTCAGCGCACATGCCCGAGGCTCCGAGCAGTATGGACAGGACGTACACGAGCCCCCTGTGGGTGTTGACCCCCCCCGTTGCCTCGAACATTTTTCGCTCCATCGCTGTCCCGCGCGCCCGCAGCTTTACATGCAGGCCGTCGGATGGTTTATAATGGCCGTGAATGATGCCGTCCATCGCCTGTTCGCTCCAAAATGGGGCCAGGGCTGAGGCGCTCATTATGAACGTAACCCATGTCATGTCGTCGTGGCTGCCACTGTCCGTCGGGTCCACGAGCCCCGGTTTGGGGGAGATCGCTATCTCCTCGAAGGAGGCCAGGGCGGCAAACGCCCCAAGGGCGCGCGCCCTCTCGCGGGCGGCAACGGGGACCGGGCAGGGGCTTTTAAAATATACACAGGAAGGCGGAATGTCTGTCATGTTTCCCCTCTTCTCCTCGCGAAATTTTCGTCGGTCGATATGCGCCGCCGCCAATATTATCACAATCGCCGCCGCCCTGGGGGCGCTGCTCGCCGGCGGGGGCGAGGGGTCGCAGATGGAGCGCGCGTTCTGGGCGCGCGACTGGGCCGGGGCTGAGAGGATATATCAGGCCGCCTCGAACGACGTCGTCAAGTGGGTGTC
>JAISRP010000002.1 GCA_031273585.1 Synergistaceae bacterium | reverse complement strand
TAACATCTACATCTCGGACCCGGCCACTGACGAGCTGTTGTTCGTGAGCGACGGGATGCGAGAGCGCATCCGCGGCGCGAGCCGGCGGATAGGCGGGAAGTGCTGGAGGGAGCTCAAGGGCGAGGTCTCCGGGAGGTGCCGGTCGTGTCCGATCGAGAGGCTCTCGGAGGGCGGAGGGCTCGTCACATGGCAGGAACACGACGAAAAATCCGGACGCCACTTCAGGAACACTGACTCCCTCGTCAAGTGGCGCGACGGAAGGACCTTGCACATACAGCACTCATACGACGTGACGGAGACGGTGCTGGCGGAGAACGCGACGCGCGAACGCCTCAAGCTGCAGGAGATCATGAGCGCCATATCCGAGAGCTTTATATTCAGGGGAAACATTCACACTCAGGTCGAGAGCTCGCTGCTCCTGCTGGGAAACTTTCTGAAGCTGAGCCAGGCCGTCGTGTATAAGTACGACGCGGAGAGGGGCAGCATGATCTGCCGGTACGAGTGGTACTCGAAATCATCCATGCCGCCGGGCGAGAGCGGCGCCGGGACGCTCCGGGTCCCCGGCGGGTCCGCTACGTTCGAGGCCCTGTCGGGCAACCATCACACGTTACTTGACGGCATGGATGGCTGGCCGGGGTCTACGATCCTGCTAATCCCCATAATCGAGTCCGACGACCTCTGGGGCGCGCTGGGTTTCTCGAGAGGATACGGCGCAAAGCCGTGGGGGAACTCCGAAATACAGCTCGGCAAGATGTTGGCCGGCATCCTCTCCGGGGTGCTGAAACAGCACGAAATCAGGAAGGACCTGCTCCTGATGTCGTCGATGGTGAACAGCTCGCCGTCGTTTATCTCATACGTCAACGACTCGCTCGAGTACGAGTTCATAAACCCGATGGCGTCCACCCTGACCGGCTACTCGCAGAGCGAGCTGATCAAGGGCGGCCCATCCCTCATATATGACAGGGGGACGATGGAGAGGTTCCGCAGGGAGATAATACCCCTCACGCGCGAGTTTGGGAGCTACGACGCCGAGATATCCCTGACCACGCTCGGAGGGGAGGAGAGGGTAATATCGCTCAGCTCCTTCAGCATAGACCCTGGGGATACCGGGCTCGCGTCGATCGCGAACGACATAACGGACCGGAAGGCCATAGAGCGGCAGCTGATCGAGGCAAGGGACAGCGCCGACATGGCAAACAGGGCCAAGAGCGATTTTCTCTCGCGGATGAGCCACGAGATGAGGACGCCGCTCAACGCCGTGTCCGGCATGACGAGCATAGCCCTGGGCTCCGGGGACCGGGATCGCATGGAGTACTGCCTGAGGAGGATCGAGAGCGCCGCGAAGCACCTCCTAGGCGTCATAAACGCGGTCCTGGACATGTCGAAGATCGAGGCCAACAAGCTGGAGCTCTCACCAGGCCCGTTCAACATCGGCAGGATGCTGGACAAGATCATGAGCGTAACCGGCTACCAGGCCGAGCAGAAGAGGCAGAAACTGACGCTTGAAACCGGCGCCGGGGTCCCAATGAACATCGTCGGCGACGAGATGTACCTGTCGCAGGCCATAACGAACCTGCTGGCCAACTCCATAAAATTCACGCCAACGGACGGAAACGTATCCCTGTCGATATTCCTCGACGGGGCACTGGAGGACGGGCGCATCAGGCTCCGATTCGAGGTCGCCGACGACGGAATAGGAATCTCCCCCGAACAGCAGTCAAAGCTCTTTCGCTCGTTCGGACAGGCCGACGGCAGCATAAGCCACAAGTTCGGCGGAACCGGGCTTGGGCTCGCCATATCGAAGGGTATAGTGGAGCTCATGGGCGGAAGTATATGGATCGAGTCGGAGCTCGGACGCGGGGCAAGGTTCATATTCACCGTCGTCGTCACGCCGGCGGAGGGGACTGAGCCGCCGGAGGACGGGGACGCGGACGACGCCTTAGCGGCGGAGGCTCTGAGCGAGCTCGGAGGCCGCACCATCTTAGTAGCGGAGGATATACCGATAAACGTCGAGATAGTAACCGCGTTTCTCGAGGGAACGAATATAACAGTGGACGCCGTCGAAAACGGCCAGGAGGCAGTGGATGCCTTCAAAAAAAATCCCGACAGGTACGACCTGATCTTAATGGACATGAGGATGCCAGGGGTCGACGGCCTGGAGGCAACAGAGGCCATCCGCTCCCTCCCCTTGAGGCGGGCAGCCGAGACGCCGATCATCGCCATGACGGCGAACGTATTCAGGGAGGACATAGAAAAGTGCCACCGCAGCGGAATGGACGACCACATCGGCAAGCCGTTCGACAGGAGATCCCTCCTGTCGAAGCTGTCCCGCCATCTCGGCGCCAGCGTCAGGCGCAGCGGCGCGGCTTAATCCCGCCCAGGCCTCGCCACCTTGCCCATGAAGAGCACCGCTCCGCTCATCTCATCCCTGATTACGAATATGAAGGGGTGATCCGCCCGGAATACCACTGGCGGGGACTCGTCGAGCGCGGCTGACGTCCGGCTCACTGCGAGTGCGGTCGAGGCCGCGGCCTCCGTCCCATCCTCGTTCACATCGATGAACGCCTTGTGGACTGCCTCGCTTATGTAGAGATCCCCGCGCCCGTTCATCCCTGAAAAATCGGCCGTCTCGCGGTTGAAGGCGCTTGCGGCGCCGATCGATTCGACGGCCCTGTTGAGGCTGAACGTGCTCTCGACCCTGAACCGGGGCACGCTCAGATTCACCATCCTGCGCTCCATCTCACCGGCGAAGGAATCCGGCCACCGGGCCTGAGCGAGGCGCCTCTCCAGCTCTCCAATGCCATCCCTCTCCCTCGGGAGGACTATCGTCATGGAGTACGCCCCCCTGCGATACGGAATTTTGACGGCTTGCGCATCGTCGTCCTCGAAGTAGGCGTAAGCTCCGACCCTGTTCATCATCTCGGCTTCCGTGACG
>JAISRP010000287.1 GCA_031273585.1 Synergistaceae bacterium | reverse complement strand
CTGTTGTACGGCTCTCGGTCACCGCAGAGCAGCCAATTCCCGAAAATGACTACCGAGTTGTCTCAGAAAAAAATGATGGATTGCCGAAGGAACGTAGATAATCGGCGTCCGACAGGATGTCGGACGAGTGGCGAAGTAAGCGAAAAACCGCGCATTATGCGGTTTTTCGCGGCAGGATGTACTTTCGCCACGGTCCGATTTTCGTAGCGAGCCGACCATCCCACACCTCCCCAGATATCGCTGAGACAACTCGACAGTCATATTTTTTTAGTGCGCCATGCCGTCCCGCGCGGCTCGGGCGGATTTTAAACCTCCCGGGTCGTTTCGTAGCCGCAAATTATTCTGTCCCATTGCCTCCTTTTTCCGTCGAGATGGTAAAATGTGAATCAATGAGAGTTGGGATACAGCCGATTAAATAAATATCGTGGAATCTTGCTGATGGCGATTGTAGTGGCAGTAAAGGTTTTAATCTTTACCCTTTAGGCTTCTAATTTTTAAATTGCTATTATATTGAGGGGGCTTCAACCTTGAAACGTCTTTTCAAGTCTTGCGCGGTTTATCCCGTCCTGTTTCTGCTGATAACCGCGGCGGCCGCGCCCGTTCGTGCGGGGGAGTTCGACATCTCGAAGTTCGAGGGGCCCAGGATGAAGGAGCTCTATTACGTCATAATAAGGGACATGGACGCGCAGATCCTGGCCATGTCCACCGGCAAGCTGGACGTGCTCTCCGACATCTATCGTCCGGCGGACGTCGAGCGGCTCTCCAACTCCGGGGTGGCAGACCTGTCGATCGCCTCGACTTTTCACGGTTTTTTCATCACGTTCAACGCGCGGAAATTTCCGTGGGATCAGACGGTCCTGCGCCAGGCCGCCTCTCAGGTCGTCGACCGCAGGCGGTGGACCAGGGACCTCTTCTCCGGGTACTGCGAGCCGCTCTCTGGTTTTCTGCCGGCGATCTCGCCGTACTTCGAGCCGGAGGCCCGCGGCCTGCCCTACGGGGTGGAGTCCGCGAGACGCCGTCTTTCGGATGCCGGGTGGACGTGGGACCTCTCCGGGTGGCTCGTGGCGCCGGACGGGCGCAGGGCGCCGGAGACTAAGATCCTGTGCCCGCCGTCGTCCATCGCCTCCACCACGACCGAGATAGCGACCCTCATGGCCGAGGCCCTGATGTCCATAGGCGTCCCAGCCGAGGCGGAGCCCATAGATTTTCAGACGCTGCTCGCCCGCGTCGACGTGAGGGACTTCGACGCCTGCACGAATGCATGGACGATGTCCCGCGACCCGGACGTGCTCTACTCCTTCTATCACTCGTCGATGGACGTCGAGGGCGGGTACAACATGAGCGGAATCGCGGACTCCGAGCTGGACTCCGTCCTCCGCGACCTCCGCTACGCGCGTGACGAGGATTCCGCGCGCGTCCTCTCCTCCAGGGCTCAGATGATTTTAGCGGACCTGATGCCGGTCATACCGGTCTACAGCCGTTACTCCATCTCCGCAATGAGCAACGGCTGGGACGGGGTATTCACCACGGACCGGTCGACGTCGGACAACCTGCTCACGCTCATATCCATGACGCCGTCCGACGGGGACTCAGACCGCCCTATCTACTGGAACATCCCGGAGGAGATCAGGACACTTAACCCGCTCGTCTCCTCCACCGCCTACGACTGGACGGTCCTTGGGACGGTATACGACTCGCTCATATCCGTCGACCCGTACACGTTCGAGGACATTCCGTGGCTCGCCGAGAGCTGGGACATCAGGCCGGGCGAGACCGGATCCGTCCTGTCGTTCACCCTCAAGCCTGGCCTGAAGTGGCAGGACGGACGCCCTCTCACGGTGGAGGACGTCGGGTACTCCATAAAATTTATAAAGGATAACGACGTCCCGCGCTTCTACGATCTTGTGAAGGACGTGCAGTCCGTCGAGACCGACGCCCCGAGCCGGACCATCCGCATAACGATGGCGAACACGAGCTACTGGCACCTGCACAACATAGGCGGGATGCTCCTCCTGCCAAAGCACATTTTGGAGGGCGTCACGGACTGGCGGACCTGGCAGCCGACGAACCGGCCTCACGAGGCGCTGGACGGAACGGTCATGACGGAGCTCGTGGGGTCGGGCCCGTTCACGTTTCGCGAGTCGCGGACCGGCGAATATGTTCACATGACCCGGAACGAGCACTACATGCTGTTGGGCGGAGGGGGCGCGTCTGTCCGATGAGAGCGGTATTGAACCGGCTCGGCGGCTCGGTCCTGGTGCTGCTCGTGGTGCTGGGCCTCAACTTCTTCCTCTTCCGCCTCATGCCGGGCGACCCTCTGACTGGCATAGTGGACCCGAGGTTCTCCCCGGAGGCGAAGCAGCAGCTCGCCGCCCAGTGGGGGCTCGACAGGCCCATGACCGAGCAGTTCGCGGTGTACATCCGCGAGATGCTCTCGTTTCGGTTCGGCCTGTCGATGATGACCGGCACGCCGGTCTGGGACGAGCTCAAAAATCGCGTGCCGAACACCGTTGCGCTCCTTCTGCCGGCCCTCCTCCTGTCGGCCGCGCTCGGCGTGTGGCTCGGCGTGAAGGCGGCGCTCGGACGGGGTTCCGCGGTGGAGCGGGTTGTGCTCGTATGCGGCGCGGTCTCATTCTCATTCCCGTCGTTCTTCGTGCAACTCCTTCTTCTGCTCTGCTTCGCCTACCTGTGGCCGGTGTTTCCCCTGCGGGGGACGACGTCGATTCCGCCGCTGACCGGAGCCGCGGGCCTGTTGGACTACGCGTGGCACCTGGCTCTGCCGATGTTCTCCCTCGTCATCCTGAGCTTCGGGGGGTGGGCGCTCTACATCCGCAACCTGATGGTGAAGTGCATGGGTGAGGACTACGTCCTGATGGCGCGCGCCCGCGGCCTGCCGCACCGCAGGGTCGTGTGGAACCACGCGTTCCGCTCCATACTGCCGCCGGTGCTCACCATCCTCCTGCTCTCCCTGCCCGGGGTCGTGAGCGGGGCCGTCATAACCGAGACGGTTTTCTCGCTGAACGGGGCCGGGAGATTCCTCCTCGAGGCGACGAACTCCCACGACTACCCGGCGGCCGGCGCAGCATTTTTCCTGTTAGCCCTGCTCACGGTGGGGTGCAACCTGCTGGCTGACGTCTGCTATGCCGCGGTCGACCCGAGGGTCAGGCGCGAGGGCGCGCACGAGTGAGGGGGCGACGGTCGTGAGACAATCCTTCAGCCTGATATGCCTAGCGCTGCTGATCCTGATAGCGGCGGCGGGGCAGGGTCCTCTCGGCCTGATGGACGGGCCCCAGGCCCCCCCCTACTCCAAGCCTCAATGGCTCGACCGCTCCATCGCCGGGACCGTCGTCCTGGAGTTGGACGCGGACGAAAATTCCGGCGGCGCGTCGTCTCCGCTCATCTGGAACTACGCCGCCCCGCTCAGGGTTGCGGTCACGGGGCGTCTGGACGGCGGGGTTCTCGAGTGGAACACGCCGGTCGGGCAATTCGTGCTGGCGAGCGGCGACGCGGAGCTCGATCTTGACGCGCGCGACCTCCCGTTCAAGAGGGCGCTCGGGATCAGTCCTTTTAAGAATACGGCCTCTGTGCTCTTCCCCTCGAGCGGAGATTACAGCCTGTCCCTGAGGCAGGGGGGCGGGAGCGTCGTCATGAGGATAGAGGGCGGGCGCTGGGGGTGGCTCGGGACCGATCAGCGCGGGCGCGATGTCGCGGCGCTCCTGATCCGCGGCGTTCGCATATC
>JAISRP010000283.1 GCA_031273585.1 Synergistaceae bacterium | reverse complement strand
CCCCGGCGGGTGTGGGCGGAGCCCACGGTCTTGAACCTGCGGTTGAGTCCCTCGGCATCGGGGTCTATAATCGGCTTACCTCTTTTATTATCCTTGGGATCGCCTCGCGCAGTCTCTCCGCCTCCGCGTCGTTTTTACCGGCTGTGACGAGGGGAGGCGAGACGGAGACCAGTCCGCCCCTCAAATAGTTCAGGTACATGCTCCTGGCCCGGCTCTTGGGGGCCTTGTCGCCCTTCGTGAAGACGACGAGGCGCGGCATGTCCATGGCGTCGAGCCACGCGGTGAGCTCGGCGTCTGCCGCAAGCGGACCGTGTCTGAAATCCATGAGGTGAATTACGAACGGGATGTCGCGGCCCGAGCCGAAGTAGCCGTTCACGAGCCTGAGCCAGCCCTCCCGCTCATCCGCGCTGCGCGCGGCGTAACCGTAGCCTGGGAGGTCGACTACCATGAACTGAGGCGCGCCGTCTCCGGGGTCGATTCTGTAAAAATTCAGGCTGCGCGTCTTGCCCGGCTTCGAGCTGACATGCGCGATCCTGCTGCTCGTCCTGTTCAGCAGCGCGTTTATCAGGGTGGACTTTCCCACGTTGGACCTGCCCGCTATCGCCACCTCCGGCATCAGGGGCTCCGGCATCTGCTTCATCTCGAACGCCGTGCAGACCAGCTCCGCCCTCCAGTGCGTCAAATCCTCCCGCCGCCGTCGCCCTTGGCGAGAGCCAGGTTGAAAACCTCCGAGACCCCCGAGACGTAGTGAAAGGTCATGCCATCCCTCGCCCACTCCGCGAGCTCGTCGACGTCCACCCCGTTCTCCTTCGGCAGGATCACCTTGTTTATCCCGTTGCGCTTGGCCGCAAGTATCTTCTCCCTCACGCCGCCTATCGGCAGGACCGTCCCGCGCAGCGTGACCTCACCCGTCATCGCTATGTCCGAACGTATCGGGCGTTCGCCCAGAGCTGAGAGCATGGAGAGGGCGAGCGTGACCCCCGCCGACGGACCGTCCTTCGGGATCGCTCCCTCCGGCACGTGAACGTGGATGTCCGTCTTGTCCCACTCGATCGAGCCGAGGTTGTACTTCGACGAGCACGATCTGAGAAATCCCAGGGCGGTCTGGGCCGACTCCTGCATTATGTCGCCCAGGTTGCCGGTGAAGAGGACCTTGCCGGAGCCCTTCATCGCAACTGTCTCGATGACCAGGATGTCTCCGCCGGACTCCGTCCACGCCAGCCCGAGCGCGGCTCCGACCGAGTCCCTGCGGGGAAGTCTCGTCTCGTGAAGCTTCGGCGCGCCGAGGAACTTCTTGACGGAGGCCATCGACACGGACACGCTCCTCGGCAGCTTGCCCTCCTCCGAATCGCCCACTATCTTGGCCGCGAGCTTCCTCGCCACCTTCGAGAGCTGTCTGTCGAGGTTGCGGACCCCGGCCTCCCTCGTGTACTCCGTTATTATCCTGTTCATGACGCTGTCGGATAACTTCACCTTGATCCTGCCGAGCCCGTTTTCCTTCAAGACCCTGGGCCACAGATGGCGCTCGGCTATGTGCAGCTTCTCCTCAGCGACGTAGCCGGGGATCGAGATTATCTCCATCCTGTCCTGCAGCGGCCTCGGGATGGTGTGAGTCACGTTTGCGGTCGTGATGAACATGACCTGGCTCAGATCGAAGGACACCTCCAGGAAGTGATCGGTGAAGCTGTTGTTCTGCTCGGGGTCGAGCACCTCGAGCAGGGCGGAGGACGGGTCGCCCCTGAAATCGGTCCCGACCTTGTCTATCTCGTCCATCAGCATGACGGGGTTTTTGACCCCTGCCTGCTTGAGCTTCTGAATTATCCTGCCGGGGAGGGAGCCTATATACGTCCTCCTGTGCCCGCGGATCTCGGCCTCGTCCCGCATCCCGCCGAGCGAGAAGTTGACGAACTTCCTGTTCAGCGCGCGCGCGATGGACTTGCCGAGCGACGTCTTGCCGACTCCGGGAGGGCCGACGAAGCAGAGAACGTGCCCCCTGTGGGCCTCCTTGCCGCTGAGGCGCTGGACCGCCAGGAACTCCAGTATGCGCTCCTTCACCTCGTCCAGGCCGTAGTGGTCCTCGTCCAAGACCTGGCGGGCAATCCCTATGTCCAGGCGGTCGGCCGATCGCTTCTTCCAGGGCAGGTCTGAGAGCCACTCGATGTAGGTCCGGGATACCGTGGCCTCCGCCGACATCTGGGGCATCTTCGAGAGGCGCTCCAGCTCGGTCATCGCCTTTTTCTCGACGTCCTTGGGCATCTTGGATTTCCTGATCCGGACGAGCAGCTCGTCGTACTCGCTCGTCGTGTCGGGCTGCCCCAGCTCCGCCTGTATGGCCTTGAGCTGCTCCTTCAGGTAGTACTCCTTGTTGTTCCGCTCTATCTCGCGGCGCACCCTGTCGTGGATCGAGTGCTCCATCTCCAGCAGCTCCGTCTCCCGTATGAGCAGACGAAGGAGCCTGTCCATCCTCTCCTCCGGGTTTATCAGCTCAAGGAGCTCCTGCTTCTCGCTTATCCTGACCTGTATGTGCGACGAGATGATGTCGGCGAAGAGGAACACGTCCTCGACGTTCGACAGCGAGAACGCAATCTCGATCGGCAGCTTCGGGTGCAGGTTGACGTACCTCTCGAACTGCTCGAGGACCGCCCTGCGAAGGGGCTCGGCGCGGCCCGAGAGCTCCCCGTCGAAGCTTATGTTCTCTATGTCCGCCGCCACGTAGTCGCCGGACGATATGTAGGCCACGACGCGCGCGCGCGAGTTGCCCTCGATGAGGACCTTAGTGGAGCCGTCCGGAATCCGCACCATCTGTATCACCCTGCAGAGCGTGCCGACTGAGAAGAGCTCCTCCGGCTTCGGGTCCTCCGATGCGTTGTCCCTCTGGGCCACGATGAGGAGGTCGCGGTCGTTGAGAGACGCCTCCTCAATGCCGCGGAGGGATCTCGGACGGCCCACGAACAGAGGGGCGATCACCCCGGGAAATATTACGACGTCCCGCACCGGCAGCACTGGGATAACTGGCATCAGGCAACCTCCCTCGAATGCCTTTCCACGATCTCAGCCTCGCCGCCCCCGTTTATGAAGTCCTCGGTTATGACTATCCGCCCTATCCTGGCGGCGCGGGAGGGCAGCTCGAACATGAGATCCATCATCGTGGTCTCTAGGATGCTCCGGAGCCCGCGGGCGCCGGTCTTCTGGGCCAGGGTCTTCGTTGCGATCGCGTCGATCGCCCCATCGGTGAATGACAGCTCGACGTCCTCGAGCGAGAATATTCTCTGGTACTGCTTGACGAGCGCGTTCTTCGGCTCCTTCAGTATGCGGACCAATGTCTCGTGATCGAGCCCGTCCAATGGGACCGACACCGGCAGGCGGCCGACGAACTCCGGTATGAATCCGTATGCCGTGAGGTCAGTCGGCTGAATCTCCTTCAGAAGCTCATGGTTGGAGTGCAGGCTGTTGCTGACTATGTCCCCACCGAACCCTATCGTCTTCCTGTTCACCCTGCGGGCTATTATCTGCTCGATGCCGTCGAAGGCCCCCCCGCAGATGAACAGTATGTTCTTCGTGTCGATCTGAACGAAATCCTGGTTGGGGTGCTTTCTCCCCCCCTTGGGGGGGACGTTGGACACCGTTCCCTCCAGCATCCGCAGCATGGCCTGCTGCACGCCCTCGCCGGAGACGTCCCTCGTGATGGATTGCGACTCGGACTTGCGCGATATCTTGTCTATCTCGTCCACGTACACGATCCCGTGTTCGGCCGCCTTGGGGTCATATTCGGCGGCCTGAAGAAGCCGCACCAGTATGTTCTCGACGTCCTCCCCGACGTAACCCGCCTCCGTCAGCGTCGTCGCGTCCGCCATCGCGAACGGGACCTTGAGGAAGTTGGCCAGGCTCTGAGCCAGCAGAGTCTTTCCGCAGCCGGTCGGACCGAGCAGGAGCACGTTGCTCTTCGGAAGCTCCACGTCGTCGCGCACGCCGTTGGCAATGGACCTTATGCGCTGGTAGTGGTTGTACACAGCCACGGAGAGCACCTTCTTGGCCCTCTCCTGACCGACCACGTACCTGTCGAGATACTCCTTTATCTCCTCCGGCTTCGGCAGCTTTTCCTGAGTGGAGGGGAGCGGAGTTGCCGGAGAACCTGCCGCATCGGCCTCATCCCTCATTATCATGTTGCAGAGCTGCACGCAGTCCGTGCATATATAGGCGCTGGAGCCGGCAATCAGCTTCGGCACCTCGTCCTGGTTCTTTCCGCAGAAGGAGCAGCGAACCTTTCTCCTGCGCCCATCCCCGTTATTCTCATATGGAAACAAAGCAAACTCCCCCCTGTCTGCAATGACCGCCCCGAAGGGACCGATTCATCTGAAATTGCCCCGCCCTAGCGTTTTTCTATGACCTTGTCGACGACCCCGTACCCGACTGCCTCCGCGGCCGACATGAAGTAGTCCCTCTCGGTGTCGAGCTCTATCTTTTCGAGCGCCTGCCCCGTATGGCGGGCCAGGATTTCGTTCAGCGTCTTCCTGGTGCGCAGCATCTCCTCGGCCTGTATCTTTATGTCCGTCGCCTGTCCGCGTGTTCCTCCGGATGGCTGGTGGATCATCACCCGGGCGTTGGGCAGGATTATGCGCTTTCCCTTGTCGCCGGCGCACAGCAGAACCGCCGCCATGCTGGCTGCCTGTCCCGTGCATATCGTGGAGACTGGACACTTTATGTACTGCATCGTGTCATATATCGCGAGTCCGGCTGAGACCACCCCTCCGGGGCTGTTGATGTACAGGAACACGTCCTTGTCGGGGTCCTCGCTCTCCAGGAAGAGGAGCTGGGCTATGACGAGATTGGCCATGTTGTCCTCTATCTCCTGGCCCATGAAAATTATCCTGTCCTTGAGGAGGCGGCTGTATATGTCGTAGGAGCGCTCCCCCCTGCCTGTCTGCTCGACGACTATCGGAACGAGATAAGACGTCTCCGACAATTTATTCTCCTCCATCGTCATCAGGCGCACCTCCGTTCTCCGCGGACGGTTCGGGCGCGTACGCTCCCTCCGGAGAGTGTTCGTCATCCGGCGGCAGCTCGTCCTCCACGGGCGGGTCTACCTCCTTGACCTGCATGAGCGAGGCCAGGTGATTTAGCGTGTTGCGGGTCCTCACCCTCCCCACGACTGACGCGAACCTCTCCTTGTCCTTGCCGAGTGAGTCGGCGAGCTCCTGAGGATTCATCCTCGCGGCGTTCGCCATCTTCATTATCTCCTCGTTGATGTCGTCGCTCGTGAAGCTGATCCCGTCGCGCTCCGCCAGGGCTTCGATCACCAGGGTGTTGCGGACTATGTCGGCAGCGCTCTTCCGCAGGTTCGCGTCGTACTCGTCCACGCTCAGGTTGTTGTCCTTCAGGTAGTCGCTCAGGGACTGACCGATGTCGCGCCAGATGGAGCCATCCTGTTCGCTTCGCATGGTGGCGTACTGCCGCTCGATCATGCTGTCCGGGACGTCGACGTCCGACGCCGCGGTCAGGGCCTTCAGCGACGACTCGCGCAGACTTTCGGCGCTCCTCTCGGCCGCGTCGGACTCGAGCTGGCTTCGCAGCTCATCCCTCAGCCCGTCGACCGTGGAGTATTTGCCCTTCGACAGCTCGGAAACCGCCTCGTCCGTTGCCTCCGGCACGACCCTCCTCAGGATCCTGAGTATCTCCATCTTGTACCTCAAGGTCGTTCCGGCCATGCGCCGGTCCGGATAATCGTCCTCGAGCCTGATGTCGAATGTGAACTCCTCGGCCGTCCTGTGCCCGACTATGGATTGGGAGATGTCGCGCCTGAGGGTGGCGAGCGTCAGGATGCTCTTCTTGCTGTGCTCCAGCTCCCTCAGGTTATCGTCCTCCTCCAACGCGTATGACGAGTGCTCAGTCTCGACCGTGTCCTCCACCTCGGCAGGACGGTCCTCTTCCACCGGCACAAGGGTCGCGCCCGCCTCGAGCACCTGCTTCAAGGCGGCCTCGACATCGGAATCCTCCACTCTGTAAATTATCTTCTCGGCGGTGACGGACGCGATATCCGGCAGTGTGACCTCGGGACGGACCTCGAACGTGAACTTCATGTCAAGAGGAGCGCCCTCCGTGAGACCGCCTATCTCCGTTTCCGGCGTGGTTATCAGGTCGAGGTCGCACTCGGACACCACCGTCTCCACGGCCTCCTGCGCCATTCGCTCGACCGTCTCCTTGTATATCCCGGACCTTCCGAAGTACAGCTCGAGCGTCTTTCTCGGGACATGCCCCGGCCTGAAACCCTTGATCCTGGCCTTCTTCGACAGATCGCGCACGGTCTTCCCCACGGCGCGGTCCACCTCGTCCGCGTCAAAATTCGCCTTTACCACGACAATATTCCGCTCCTGAGAGAGGATTTCCGACTTCAAACGCTACAACCCCTTTCGGATTACCTACTACACGGCTAACCTGACTATTTTACCACACGAGTTAATTTTTTTGACAATGAAAATTCATGCGCTTACTTCCCAAATCTCCCAATCTCCAACAAAACATTTACGCCAATGGGAGGCGCTCTGCTCATCTCCGGTTTTTTCAAGAAATTCGGTCTGGATAGCGTCATAGACGAAAACATTGGGGCGAGAAAGAAAAATCGGGCAAGGATATAGCCGATTGAATAAGCCGCGTGGAATTTTGCCGATGGCGGTTGCGGTGACAGCAAATGTTTTCAATCTTTACCCTTTAGGCTTCTAAATGTTAAATTGCCACATATACCGACTCTTCATATATAAAGAGTCTCGTGACGAGGCTCTGTCAGACATAATGGGAGTTATTCCCGGCCATACATCGGTTTTGTCTTCGCCCGCCGGGCGAAAACAAAAAAACAGACGGGGGTCCGGGGGACTGGTCCCCCGGCGGGCGTGGG
>JAISRP010000260.1 GCA_031273585.1 Synergistaceae bacterium | reverse complement strand
GACTACCTGGCCGACTGGGCTAAGGGGGCCGGCACTGCCCTTCCGCAGCCTCAGTCCGGCGTGGTGGTCCTGTACGACTCACCCCCGCCTGTGCTGGAGTGCCACAGGATCTGGATCATGACGGACGTCGACAGGACGAGATTTTCCGGAACGGCCCCAGAGCAGCCGCTCCTGGGCTCCGAGGTCAGGGAGGGCGTCAACAGGGAGGCGGGGGACGCCTCGCACCTGCCCACCGCGCACGAGAAGAGGGAGCAGAGCGAGGCGCTGTTCAGAAGGCTGCTCGCCGTCGGCGACGCCGTGACCCTGATCGTCCGCTCCGCATCGGACTCGGGCGGGAGGCCGCAGGGCGACCCGCCGTTCCTGTCGTCTCTCCTCCAGGATGAGGATTCGGGGTGGACCATTATCGGCCCGGCTGAGATGGGAGCGGAAGATCTCATCCCCCATGACGCCGGACAGGACTCCACGCGCGTGCAGGACAGGGGCGCGCCTCGCTCGGCGCGCGTCGCGCCGGAGTGGACGCGGCGCGACGCGGAGGGGAGAATACCGGTCTCCGCTGGAAATATCGACGACTGGAGGAGCTGTCCCTTCCTGTACTGGTGCCGGCATGTAGCGGACATCGGAACGCCCTCGGACGAGTCGGGGCTGTTCGGCAGGGTCCTTCAGGGAGATGTGATGCACTCCGTGTGGCAGGACGTATGGAGTAGATACGCGGCATCCGGCGATTCGGGGGAACGCCGGACGATACACGCCACCCTTCTTGCCGGGTGGGATTCATCGTTATCGAGGCTGTCTGCGCGCAATCCGTCGCTTGGCGACCCGAGGTTCGCTGCCCCAATGGCGGGGCTGCGGTCCGTCATGCTGAACGCGGCCCTGCTGCAGGACGGCGTCGAGGCGCGGGCGGCCGAGGCCGGCCTGGTCAGAGTCGACACCAGGCTGGAATATTCCCTGCCCCGGTACTCGCTCGCGAACACGTCGTTCTCCGGGAGGGCGGACCGGGTGGACGTATGGAGTACGCCGTCCGGCATCTCAGCCGTCATAGTGGATTACAAATTGGGGGCGAGCGGCGGATATCTGGACAGCGTTCAGCTTGCGTCGTACGCCGCCATGATGAGGAGCGCACGCGAGGAGGGCGCGGAGGATGTTCCGGTCGGGGGCTTCTGTTACATAGGTCATGCAGATTCCAGGCTGCGCGGCGGGTGGTCGCCTGAGCTGGAGTATGCCTACAGGGGGAGCGGCAGGGCTAAGGGGTTCGACCTGGAGGACGCGGTCGAGCGGGCCGTCGGAGTCATGAACGAGATGGATGCGGCCTTGGCAGCGGGGGAGTTCCCGGCGAGATATGACTCCAAATCCTGCCGCGCCTGCGCATATCAGTCCGCCTGCCGCAGGTCCGCGAGGTTCGGCTCGGCAGTCGGGGAGGAGGATTCGGATGACGGGGCTGCCGAATGAGGCCCTGCTCCGCCTAATTTCCGACGCCAGGCCGGAGCAGAGGGAGGCCATCCTCTCACGGGCCCCTGTGACAGTGGTGAGCGCTGGGGCTGGGACCGGCAAAACCCACACGCTGGCAAGGAGATTTGCATGGCTTCTGGCGAGCGATCCCGAGTGCCGCGTCGATCAGATCCTGACCCTCACCTTCACCAAACTCGCCGCCGAGGAGATGAGGGAGCGCATCGCCCGGACGCTCAGGGACTGGTGCCGGTCAACACCATCCGATCATCTGAGGGACGCCGTAGATCGCATCGACGAGGCGTATATATCGACCATACACTCCTTTGCGCTGCGGGTGATCCGCGAATCGGGGCTCGAGCTCGACGTCGATCCGGCCGCCTCCATAGTCTCAGAGCCCTTCATGCGTGAATTTTGGCGCGATTTCAGGTGGAACCTGGAGACGATGTCGGAGAGCCGCATAGCCGCGGGGCTCTCAGAGGAGTGGCGGGGGTTCGCCCGGGATTTGCTGGGCGACAGGTCGTTCGCGTCTTACTTGAACTTCTTCGGGGCGGGAACCTTGGCGATCATCGCGGAGGAATCCGGCGAGGTCTTCGGCAGCAGGAACATGAGTCCGTCCGACATCAGGCCGGTCGACCTTGAGGCCGAGGAGGACATAAGGAGGCGCATCTCGTCGCGCCTCGAGGGCGAATGGCTGGACGCGTGGGACCTGTGGTACGACCGCCTCTTCCCTGCAATGTCGGACTACTTGGGCAGGGGGGGCGGCAAGTTCGCCTCGGCTATGAGGAACCTCCGCGAAAAGTGGAGCGTCGCCGACAGGACGCCGGAGGCCGCCAGGGACTTCCTGCTGGACCTCATGTACGGCCCCCTCTCTAACCTGAGCGGCAGCTCCGGACTCAGAAAAATTCTCGCCTCGGAGAGCGGCTTAGACCTGTCCGCGTGGCGCGACGGAATGAGGGACACGGCGGACATAACCGCCACGCTCCTCCGCACCCCCCCCTACGGCATCGCCGAGGCCAGGGCGAGGGAGGTGCTGGCCGGCGTGGCGTCCCTCGGGTGGGAGTGCTGGAACGCGGCCAGGTCGGAATCCGGCCTGCTCTCCTACCCCGACCTCGTGCGATACGCGGGGAGCGCGATCCAGAGGGACCGGTCCTATGCCCTCCGCTTCAGACACATAATGGTCGACGAGTTTCAGGACACGGACGGGCTTCAGGATGGCATGATCAGGGCCCTCCGGGATTCCTGGATGGCGTCCGGCGCCGAGGCATCCCGGACTCTCTTCATCGTCGGCGACATCAAGCAGTCCATATACAGGTTCAGGCACGCGAAGCCCGAGCTTCTTGCGGATTACATAACAGGATCCGGGTCGCCGGGCAGCCCGGACGTTCACATTCCTCTCTCGTGCAGTTACCGGATGAGCGGAAGGCTGATGGAGGGGATAAACAGGGTATTCGGCGGCGTGTGGAGCCGCGGCGTCATGGAGTCGGACGGCCCGCGCCTCGCCTACGAACCGCTGCGTCCCCCGGCGGACGCCCCCTGGTGGGAGGAGCGCAACGGACCTGACGCGCCCGAGCTTCCGCTCGAAATCCTGCTGCTGGAGTCGGGAACGGGAGATGACGGAGATGTTGCCCCGGCCCCGGTCAGGAGGAGGATGCTGGCGGACGGGATCGCCCGGCGGCTCCTCTCGATGGCCGGTTCGTGCAGCATCTCGCCCGATGAGCTCGTGTGGGACAGGGGGTCGTGCGCATTCAGGAGGACCTCGTGGAACGACATAGCGGTGCTAGTTCCCGCGAGGACCTCGTATCAGCCGATAGAGGAGGCCTTCGGCGAGGCGGGGATTCCCGTCGTCTTCGGGCGCAGCATGGGCTACTTCGGCAGGGGGGAGGTTCAGGACGTCGTAAACCTGCTCCGCCTGCTCGACAGACCCGGCGACGACTTCGCGTTGACCTGCTGGCTGGAGTCCCCGTTCTCGCGGATGTCCCCCGGGGCCGGTCTTGCCATAGCGGCCGAGGCCAGGGGCGCTGGCGTGGATATGGCGGGCCTGTTCGGGGAGACGTACCCATCCCAGGCCTCGCGCCTGTCCAGGCTGCGGAGGGAAGCCGTGCTCGCGGGGCCGGCCAGGGCGCTCCTGACGCTGCTGGAGGATCGCTCGTGGCTCGATTCGTATGGCGTTTCACTGCGCCCCAGGGTGCTTGCCAACCTGAGAAGGTGCGTCGAGATCGCCCGCGAGTACGAGGCGTCGATGGGGCGCAGCCTTCCGGCCTGCGCGGACTACCTCGGCAGGTCGATGCGCGGCGCTGCCCCGACCGAGGAGCCGGACCCCATCCCAGACGGCAGGGATGCCGTCAGGGTCATGACCGTCCACGCCTCGAAGGGGCTCGAGTTCCCGGTCGTCGTCATAGTCTGCGAAGGGTCCATGTCCGGGACGGGCGGGCGCAGGCGCTCGGCCTGCGTCTCGCGCAATCTGGGGCTGGTTCCGTCGAACGTCCCCGATTTTGACGAATCGGGCGAGCCGCGCGGCGTGCCCGAAAAATCGGCGACGTCGAAGTGGCACGACTTCATAGAGAGCACGGAGGAGCGGCGCGAGGATGAGCGCCTCATGTACGTGGCGATGACTAGGGCTCAGGACCGCCTCGTCTGCTGCGGAATATCGGACGGCGATACTGAGGGCGCCCCTGATTGGATCGGAAGGATCATGGCGTCGGGCGGCGATGCCGGGTTCAAGGTGACGGTCTTCAGCGATCCTAATGAGATAGGGACCGCGACGCCCAAAGTCCCGAGGGGACGCGGCATCGCGTTCCCCGAGAAGCCCCGCGAGGCTGAGCTTCGAGGGAGGGGGCCCTGGGCGTCAGTCCCGCGGCCGGCCCTCGCCAGGTTCTCCGCGTCGGGCCACTCTCTGCTGTCGTGGTGCCCGGTCGCCTACAGGAGGAGGTACCGGCAGGGGTGGGGCATGAAGTGGGAGACGTCCGCGGGAGGCGGCCTCGGCGGCGCGGACCTGGGCTCCCTGGCTCACTGGGTGCTGACGCGCTGGGACCTCGATCCGTCAACCCTGGCGGGTCATCTGCCGGCGGAGGACGAGTTGAATCCCGCCGCTCGGGAGCGAGCCCTCATGTCCGTCCCGCGGTTTTTGAGGCGCGCGTACGGCTCGGCCGGGGACAGGGCGGCGCTTCGTTCGTGGCTCGAGGATTTTGCCGCGACCGAGGAGTGCCGTGAGCTGAGATTTCTCAAGTCGAGGGGTCTGCTGCGTCAGGAGACGCCGTTCTCGGCGAGGCTCGGCGATGTCTGCCTCGTCGGCAGCATCGACCTGTACTGGGAGAGCTCGGGCCGCGGACACGTCCGCGACTGGAAGATCACGCCAGAGGAGAGCGCCCCGTCAGAGCTGTACGTCGAGCAGGTGCGCTTCTACTCGCTCGCGTGCCATCTCCTGCGCCCGGAGCTCGAGATCGACGCGGGGCTGATTTACCTGAGGCCCGGGGTGAGCGGCGCCTCGCACGGGGCGTTCGTGACCCGCGACTGGGAGGCGCTGTCCAGTGAGGTGGAGGAATCAGCCAGGACGGCCGCCGGGGGGCACTTCCAGCCGCGCAGAGATAGGTGCGGCATCTGCCCGTTTCGCTCGTCGTGCGAGGACTTTATAGCAATTTAAAATGGCGGTTCACTGGGAGAAGAGGCCGCGGTTTCTCATGTCCTTGAACGCGGAGAGCGCATCCTCGTCCACGTCATCCTGACTCCTGCCCGAGGCTATCGCGGCGTGGAACGTGTCGCGCGC
>JAISRP010000253.1 GCA_031273585.1 Synergistaceae bacterium | reverse complement strand
TGTTTCGGCGAACGAACGGAGCGAATCTGCGACCGACAGGAAGTCGGTCGAGCGATTTAAGCACATGGAAGTGCTTTCAGCGCGTCAGATTCGCGTAGAGAGTCGCCGAAATATCGGCTCGCCATCAGTTGTATGATCTAACCTGATAGTCATATTGGATTTTAGCTGACGCAAGACTTTTTTAAGGAGGAATTTTTGTGAAGCGTATCGGTGTCCTTACAAGCGGTGGAGACGCCCCGGGGATGAACGCCGCGATCCGCGCGGTTACGAGGACGGCTATTTACAACGACATGGAGGTCATAGGGTTCTGCAGGGGGTATGACGGGCTTTTGGACGGGGATGTCATCCCCCTGTCAGTGAGCTCCGTTGGCGGGATCATCCACAGGGGGGGCACTGTGCTCCGGACGGCCCGGTGTCCTCGCTTCATGAAGCCGGAGGGCGTCAGGGAGGGCCTGCGGCGTCTCAAGGAGTATGACATCGACGCCCTGGTCGTCATAGGCGGGGACGGGTCGTTCCACGGCGCATATGAGCTCCACAAGCTGGGCTTTCCCGTCGTGGGAATCCCGGGCACGATAGACAACGACATGGCTGGCACCGACTGCACCGTGGGCTTCGACACGGCCTGCAACACCGCGCTCCAGTGCATAGAGAAGCTCAGGGACACGGCGTCCAGTCACGAGAGGCTCTTCTTAGTGGAGGTCATGGGCAGGAACGCGGGTTTTCTGGCCCTCGAGGCGGCTGTCGCCGCGGGCGCGGAGTACGTTCTGCTGCCGGAGGTGAAGTTCGACCTGGATACCCTCTGCAAGAAACTTCACTACGCGAGGGAGCGGGGGAAGACCCACTCGCTGATCATCGTGGCGGAGGGGGTCATGCCGGTATCGGAGCTCGCGGCGAAGCTGAAGGACACGGCGGGGTTCGACGCCCGCATCATAGTCCTCGGGCATATTCAGCGGGGAGGCAGCCCGTCGTCCTTCGACGCGGTGCTCGCGTCGAGGCTAGGCGGCGGCGCGGTGGAGGCCCTCAAGAGGGGCGAGTACGGAGTGATGGTGGGCCGCATCGCGGGCAACATCGTCACCTGTCCGCTTCAGGTCTCATGGGAGCAGAAGAAGGACCTCGACGCGGACATGATGTCCCTGATCGAGACGCTGGGAATTTGACGGTAAATCAGTGGCGGACGTGAAACAGGGATTTCGGCTGCGCTACGGGACGTCGAGGCGGCTGACTGAGATAACTGCAGGGGGAGCTACCGGCAGGGGGCCGTCCTGCCTCTGCGCGGATGAAATATGGGGACGCGCGCTGGACCTGATCGCCCGGAGCGAAAAAATCGCCGTAATCTCGGGGTTCTACATCCCCTCCGCCAGGGCGCCCGAGACGGACGGCCCTCCCGGGGCGGTCGTCTTAGCGAGGGCTCTGTCCCTGCTCGGGCGCGACGTCGAGGTTTGGACGGACTCCCTCTGCCATGACTGCTTCAGGGCGTGCGGGTCGTCGATAGGTTTTTCCGAGGGGCGAGTCAGGAACGTCTCAAACGACGTGAGGCACTCCGCGGGAATAGACCTCTTCATATACGTGGAGCGCCCCGGCAGGGCTTCCGACGGGGCTTACTACAACATGAGGAGGGAGGACATCACCAGGTGGTCTGCCCCCCTGGACCGGTTTGCTCTGGAGGGGAGCGCGCCCGTGCTGGCGATAGGCGACGGGGGAAACGAGGTTGGCATGGGCAGCCTGGCCGGGTCCCTCGCGGACCTGATGCCGCGCTACGCGCCCTGTCTCTGCGTCGTCGGGGCGGACGTGTGCATCCCCGTGGACGTGTCGAACTGGGGAGCCTACGCGCTGGTGACGGCGATGTCCTTCATGGATGGCAGGTGGCTGGGCCAGAGCCTCGAGGAGGACGTGCGAATGCTCGAATCTCTGTCATCTCGCGGGGCCGTCGACGGCGTGACCGGTATGCGCGGGATGTCTGTCGACGGACTTGAAATCTGCGAACATCTGAGGATCAGGGCGGAGCTCGAGGGGCTTTTGCGCGCCGGATAATTTTTTTTGCCGTCTTTCGATATTTTTTTTCAAGAGATCTACAGTGCAGGGCTTGCCAGTTCCGAAAGGTGGTTTATAATGTCGAGGAGTTCTGCGCGTAATCAGTCGGGCGCGCTCGTTTTGCTGGGGGTCTCCATTGTTCTTTTGATGTTTTTCATCTCCTGGAGTTTCCGCGCCGACAACGTAATTGCCGGTTCCTTTCGGTTAGAAGATATCCAGATATGCGAAGAGCTGGACGAGGATATGAAGCCGCTCCACATTGGAAGAGACGTGCAGGAGGGCGCGAAGCAGGTCTGTCTGTGGTTCAGCTACTCCCGTGCGCGCGAGGGCGACTCCCTTGAGATCAACTGGAGCTTTGAAAATCAGACAATTCAAAGGGACGTTTTTCGTATCGTCAACCCGAGAGGGGCGCGGGCGTTCTACCTGTTGAAGGAGGACGGTTCCTCGCTGCCGGCCGGTTCTTATTCGGTCAGGCTGCGTTGCAACGGACGGGAGAAGGCGGAGGAGCTCTTCTCGATAATTCCATCGAGCGGGGACGTGGAATCGGGCCAGGAGGAGTTTCTGGACTGACGGGCGCCAGGGAGGGGCTGATTTATCACCGGAGGGCTGAGCGGCGAGGATCGAGACCGCGGCAGATCCGGCATTCGCAAACGGTAAAGGGTCGTTTTTTCCGGTCATCCCGCCTGGGGTGTTCGCGCCGGAATTCGCGAGTTCAAATGGCTGCCGTGAGGACAGCCCGTTTCAGGGGAAGAACTGATTTAGCGTTGGAGGCCAGAGGGGCAGGGATTGAAGCCCTGGGCGGCTTTGCATCCTCAAATCGGCAAGACGTCGTTTTGACGATTGAGTCAGCGTTTCCTCGAGCAATAACGCCGCGTTTCCGCGCCGCCCCGGGAGGTCTGGGGGCGTCAGCGGGCGGCATACAAGTTTTTAGCCGATTGGGAGGCATGAAAATAGCGATGAACAACACTACGGACTCGGATGTCGTACCGGTACAGGATATCGCCGATCCAGGCGTAATTTCCTGCACCGCGGCCGACCCCGCGGAACAAAAGCCGGCCCCCGCGCCGCGCATCGATTTCAACAAGCTCGCCGCGATGTCTATCGCCGAGCTGCGCAAGGTGGCGCGCGAGCTGGGGGTTCAGAGCCCGACCACGCTGCGCAAGGACGACCTCATAGTGAAGGTCCTGGGAGCTCAGGCGGTGCAGATGGGATTCCGCTTCGGCGGGGGCACGCTCGAGTGCCTTCCGGAGGGTTACGGCTTCCTGCGACCCTCGGGCCTTCTGCCGAGCAACAACGACATCTACGTGTCCGCGTCTCAGATCAGGAGGTTCGGGCTCAGAAACGGCGACGTCGTGTGGGGGATGGTTCGCCCTCCGAGGGACCCCGAGCACTACGAGGCACTGATCAGGGTCGAGACGGTCAACTTCTCGGACCCTGAGGAGGCCAGGAAGAGACCGCACTTCGAGGCGCTCGTCCCGATATTTCCCGACCAGAAGATAGAGCTCGAGACCGAACCCCGCAGGCTATCGACGAGGCTGGTCGACTTGTTCGTCCCGATAGGCAAGGGACAGAGGGCCCTCATAGTCTCCCCCCCTAAGGCGGGCAAGACCACTCTCCTGAAGCATCTGGCAAACGCAATAACGACAAACCACCCTGAGATAATAATGATGGTGCTGCTGATAGACGAGCGTCCGGAGGAGGTCACGGACATGAGCCGCTCCGTGGACGGGGAGATAATCGCCTCCACGTTCGACCGGCCGGCTGAGGAGCACCTGAGGGTGGCGTCGCTGTCGCTCGAGAAGGCCAAGAGGCTCGTCGAGGTTGGGAAGGACGTCGTCCTTCTGCTGGACTCGATAACCCGTCTGGCGCGCGCCTCGAACCTCATAGTTCCCCCGTCCGGCAGGACCCTCTCCGGAGGCATGGACCCGGCAGCCCTTTATTTTCCAAAGAAGTTCTTCGGCGCCGCCCGCAACATCGAGAACGGCGGGAGCCTTACGATAGTCGGCACCTCGCTCGTCGAGACCGGAAGCAGGATGGACGACGTCATCTACGAGGAGTTCAAGGGAACCGGCAACATGGAGATACACCTCTCCAGGAAGATCTCGGAGCAGAGAATTTTCCCCGCCATAGACATCACCCGCTCCGGCACGAGGCGCGAGGACCTGCTCATGGGCGAGGAGGAACTGCAGCGCCTCTGGACGCTGCGAAGGAAGATAACGAATATGGACGAGGCCGAGGTGCTCACCCTCATAATAGAGAAACTCAAGTCGACCGTGTCGAACAAGGAGTTCCTGAGCACGATAAAGGTAGGATAATAAATCGGGATAAAAAAAGCGCGTTGTTTGCGTCAGGAGGTTATGCTGCTCATGGGCATGCTCAAAAAACCTTTTTTTCTTACAATGATAACGTTTACCATTATTTTGAGTTATGGATGCGTGAGTTACGCCGCGAAGAACACCGGATCGTACTGGTCCGGCTTCGACTCCCCGGACGGCACCGCCTCTGACATGTCCTCCGGGTACGTGGTGGTTGACGCCGAGGACGCCAGGAACAGCAACCTCGGCTCTGACGGGATCGGCCCCTTCAGGGGCAGCGGACCGTCGTTCAACAACCCGGACGCAGAGCTTTACGAGGAGGGGGACGAGGACGGCTCGGATCAGGAGGACGGAGCGCCCGCTTCCGAGCAGAGCCAGGAGTGGGTCGAGATATCCGTCGAGGCGGGCGCGACACTCTCGAAGCTCTCGGAGGTATACGGCATCAAGGTAGACGATATAGCGAAGGCGAATGAGCTGACGGACCAGCACAAGCTGAGGGAGGGGCAGAAGCTCTTCATCCCCAGGAGCCCTGATCTCGTTCCGGAAACCCTCGATCACGTGAGAAAGCTCAAGAACGAGGACTTGGCGAGGAGGAAGCGGGCGGATCCCGTCAGGCTTACGGAGTACACCATCAAGAACGGCGATACCCTCTGGAGCGTGGCAAACACATTCGACCTCGACGTGAACTCGCTCTTCGGCTGCAACAAGCTCTCCGACGCAGACATCCTGAAGGTGGGCGCCGTCATCCGAGTGCCGAACCAGGACGGCATATTCGTCACGGTCAAGTCCGGGCAGACGGTCGAGTCGCTCGCGAAGGAGTACGGCATATTCGTGGAGGCCATACTGTCGGCCAACGAGATGACGAAGGAGGGCGCATTGGCCAAGGGCGGCGAGATCTTCCTCCCCGGAGCCAAGGTCAGCGTGTTCGTCGAGACGGCCGGTTCGAGAAGCGCGGTCAGGAACGTGAAGGACAAGGTCACGGCCCGGCGCGGCTTCGGGTGGCCGGTCGTGGGAAAGATATCCAGCCCCTACGGCTGGCGCAGGGATCCGGTTCGCGGGGGAAGGGATTTCCACACGGGGCTCGACATCAGGGCGCCGAGGGGCAGGCCGATAGTGGCCTCCGCGGCCGGCAAGGTGGTCCACTCCGGATGGATGGGCGGTTACGGGCGCACGATAGTAATTTCGCACCCCGGAGGGATGACGACGCTCTACGGCCACACCAGCAAGCTCCTGGTGAACGTCGGGGCGAACGTCAAGAGGGGTCAGAGGATCGCTCTCGTCGGGAGCACCGGGAGGTCCACCGGGAACCACGTGCACTTCGAGATAAGGCAGAACGGGAGCCCGATGAACCCGCTCAAGCTCATAAGATAACTTTTTCGGGGTATTCAGGAGGAGTGATTTTTTCCGAATGACGAAGTTCATATTTGTGACAGGCGGAGTGGTATCATCGCTGGGCAAGGGCATCACAGCGGCCTCGCTCGGCACTCTGCTCAAGAGGAGGGGCTTTAAGGTATCGGTCCTTAAAATGGACCCGTACCTGAACGTCGACGCCGGGACGATGAACCCGTTTCAGCACGGGGAGGTCTTCGTCACGGACGACGGGGCGGAGACGGACCTGGATCTCGGGCACTACGAACGGTTCATAGACGAGCGGCTCAACTGCAACAACATCGTCACAGCCGGCAAGATATACTCCGAAGTCATAAGCAAGGAGCGCAGCGGGCGCTACAACGGCGGCACGGTGCAGGTGATACCTCACGTGACGAACGAGATACAGGAGAGCATCCTGAGGGCGGCCGGGGACAACGACGTCGTGATAGCCGAGATAGGCGGCACCGTGGGCGACATCGAGGGGCTCCCGTTTCTTGAGGCAATCAGGCAGATGTCCGGCAGGGTGGGGCGGTCCAGCATAATATACTGTCACGTGACGCTCATACCGTACATAGCTGCCGCGGCGGAGCTCAAGACCAAGCCGACCCAGCACAGCGTCAACGAGCTCCGAAGGATAGGGATACAGCCGGACATCATAGTATGCAGGTCCCAACTCCCCATGAAGCAGGACATGAGGGACAAGATAGCCCTCTTCTGCAGCGTCCCGAGCGACAGCATCTTCGAGGCGCTGGACGAGGAGACGATATACCGCGTGCCGATCTCGCTCCACAGGCAGGGGCTCGACCGGCTCGTCATAAGCCGCCTCGGGCTGAAGCAGGACAGGGAGATAGACCTCGACGACTGGCTCAACTACCTAGACATGAGGGCGCACCCGGAGGGCGAGGTAACCGTGGCCCTCATAGGGAAGTACACGAGCATAAAGGACTCGTATCTCAGCGTCAACGAGGCCCTGACCCATGCAGCGATCCACAACAGGGTGGGGATATCCATCCGCCCCATCGAGAGCGAGGAGATAGAGCGTCATGGCGCTCCCGAGGTCCTCGGGGGGGTTCACGGCATCCTCGTGCCCGGCGGGTTCGGCTCGCGGGGCATGGAGGGAAAAATCGCGGCCGCAGGTTACGCCAGGATGAACGGAATCCCGTACCTGGGCCTCTGCCTGGGCCTTCAGGCGGCCGTCATAGAGTTCGCGCGCAACGTGGCTCAGATTGCGCCGGCGAGCAGCTCTGAGATGGACCCCGGCACGCCCAACCCCGTCATCCACATAATGGAGGATCAGAAGACCGTCGACCGGCTCGGCGGCACGATGAGGCTCGGGGCCTATCCATGCAAACTGAAGGAGGGGAGCCGCGCGTACTCGTCCTACGGGGGCGCGGACGTGATCCGCGAGCGCCACAGGCACCGCTACGAGTTCAACAACAACTACAGGGACAGGCTCGAAGCGGCCGGTTTGTGCATCACCGGGCTGTACGAGGAGAAGGACTTGGTCGAGATCGTCGAGCTTCCGTCGCACCCCTGGTTCGTCGGCGTTCAGTTTCATCCGGAGTTCCTGTCGCGGCCCCTTCGCCCTCACCCCCTCTTCCGGGACTTCATAGCGTCTGCGAAGTCGGCGGCAACTTCCGGAGGAGCGCTGTGACGACGCCCGCGTCCGCTTGCGCGGAAGTTCTAAAAACAAAGGGCAGGACCTTGGGGCTCTGCCCCAAACCCCGCCAGGGAGCTCGCTCCCTGGACCCTATTTACTTTTTTTGATTTTCACCCTGCGGGTAAATCAAAAAAAATATAATGGGGGTTCGGGGGACTGGTCCCCCGACGGGCGTGGGCGGCGCCCACGGTCTTATGTCCGGGCGTTTGAGGTTTTTCGTTTTTTTAGAGTTATCTTTAAGAAGGAGGGATGTAAATAATGAAAAAATTTATGCGTTTGGCGATCGCGCTTCTTATGGTCGCCGCGGCGGTGTCAATCGCCGGCGCAGCAGACGAGACGTCCGGCGAGGGGACGCCCCTTCAGGGTCTGGCCAGGGTCGAGAGCTTCGTCTACGGGGCGCCGCAGAGCGGCGGGCTGTTGCTTCGGCTCTCGAAGGTCGAGCGCGACCTGTTCGGCATGGAGCTTCCGGGTACCCTCACTGAGAGGCAGGAGGCGCTCGAGAATTTCGTCGAGCAGGGTAACGCGAACCAGCCGTCCTTTATATTCAAGGTGGGGGTGGCGGAGTGGGTGACGCTGCGCCGCGTGAACCCGGCCCAGTCCTTCGAGGACCGCGTCGTCAACCTGGAGCTGACCCTCGAGGGCGAGAAGCAGGAGGGCGCGCTCTCGGCGCGTCTTGAGCGCATCCTGACGAAGCTGCTGCCGGGCGGAGTGTCCGCGACGCAGGTACAGGCCCCGTCGGGAACGGTCTTCAGGGCGAAGTTCGTGGACACCCTCACGGTGCGAAACGTCGAGAAGGGCGATATAGTTCAGCTCGAGCTCGACGAGGACTACATCGTGAATGGAACGCTCGCGGCGGCCAGGGGGAACAGAGTTTACGCGCAGGTCACGAGGGTGAGGCTGCCCCGCAGCTTCGGACGCCCATCCGAGATCGGAGTTGAGTTCACGGACGTCGAGTATCTGGACGGAAGGCTCAGCCCCGTGCTGATAGGCCCCGAGTCCAAGAAGGCGTCCGAGCTCGACAAGAGCACGATAGGCGCGGCGGGGGCCAGCATCGCGGGCGCGGTCCTGATAGGCCCGGTCGGCCTGGCGGGAGGGTTTCTGATCAAGGGCAGCGACAAGCAGATCCCGGCTGGATCCATGGTCTACGTCGAGACCGCCGAGTTCAAGGACGTCTCGGGCTATCAGATCTCCTCCGCGCCGGAGGAGGGGGCGACCAGCGAACAGTCGCAATCACCCGACGCCCCGCAGGACACGCCTCCGTCCGACGCGCTGGAGCCCGTGACGTACTGACGGATCAGAACCGCGGCGCACAAAGTCATGGAGAGCCGAAGATGATTTTTTTTGTAAGAAGGGCCGCCCTTGGAGCGGCGCTGATTTTGATTGCGATGTTAACTTCCCTCCTTCCGGCGTCCGGGGTCTTGGCGGGCGACCGTGAGGATGCCATAGAGATACTCGACCGATGGACCGCGATACGCTGGGGAGAGGACAGCATCGTCTGGGTCGTCCACTATCCCGAGGAGCTCGTGGAGCCGTGGGTTGCGGCCGAGGCGGAGAAGCGCCGCCTCAGGCCCGACGAGGCGGCGGCGTTCCGCCGGTCGTTCATGGACGACCTCAGGATAGGATCCACCACGCCTGTCATGCTGTCCATCCACTCGTTCGGCGGCGTCCCGCTGAATTTATCCCCCTTAGCGAAAAATATAGCGCTGATAGACTCCTCCGGGGCGAGGATCAGCCCCGTCGTGGTGGAAAAAAAGCTCGACGGCCCGCTCAGCGGGCTGGTCCAGGGATTTGTCTTCTTCCCGAGGCAGGAGGATGAAAATTTCCGGATAGCCCTACGAGGCATAGTGCCGAACCAGGAGACGATATTTTCCTTTGGCGGCGCCGGGGGCATCAACACGGCCGAGGTCCCCGAGACTCGCCGGGGAGGGGCGCCGCGCGCCGGTGGCGAGAGCGGCGAGGTTGTAGTCAAAATACCGACCACGAGGGAGCCACCGAGGAGTACGGAGCCAGCCCCGCCCGTGGATGAGCCGGAATTTTCGACGGAGGGGGAAGTTTACGAGCCCACTGCGCCCCCGACCCCCCCGCCGGTCCCTGAGCCTGAACCCGAGCCTGAGATCGACCTGTCCGACCTGCTGCCTGGGTCCTCCGATGGTCTGCCGGTTCCCGCCCAGGACAGCAGGGGCGCGCTCGACGCCTTCCTGAAGGCGTGGATAGCCGGAGATTCGGACGCCATGTACTCCATGCTGTCTGAAAAATCTCGCGAGAGGATATCTAGGGAGCTCTTCGAGAGGGACGTGATGTCCGGCGGGTTCAGAAGCGCCCTCCGGTCGGGCTACAAGGTCAATTGGGTCGGGGACGGCGCCAGGGTGACGGTGGCCAGGAAGATGTTATTTATCCGCACGATGGAGACGAAGCATATAGATTTTGTCATGGAGAACGGCGCCGCGCGTGTCGTCTGGTAGGCCCGGCGGCCCGGGGCGGCGGATGGCGTCCGGGTGCGCCGTTTTTTTGATAATCGCAGCGTCTCTCGTGTATTTCCTTATGAGAGACCTCGGCCTGCCGCTCAGTATCACATCCGTCAGGCTGCCGGACGTGATCGTCGAGAACATCGACTTCAGGCGGGAGATAGACGGCAGGGAGTGGCACGTCGTGGCCAGGACCGCCGAGCACGACTCCGGGAGGATACGGGCGGACTCGCTGCGCGTCCACGTGTCGGAGCCCGAAGCCGGGCGCAGCGCCGAGCTCGAGGCCGTAAGCGGCGAGTTTACGCAGGATGGCGGGGACGTGCTATTATATTCCCTGGAGGGCGTCGTCGTCACCCCGGACAGGAGCATCGACGTGATAGCCCCGAGGGCGTTCTACGGCGGCTCGGAAAAAATTTGGACCCTCGACGGAGGCGTCACCCTGAGGGATGGAAGCTCATACATGAAGGGCGGTTCGGCGCGGATAGATCCTGACGGTGTCGTGAGCATTGACAAGGGGGTTGAGGCTCGTTGGAGAATAGAATACTGACTCGCAGCGGTCTTTTCATAGCGGTTCTGGCAGCCGTCGTATGGCTGGCGTCGCCGGGACATGCGGCCGAGGAGGGACGAGTAGAGCTCGACGCCGACAAGATATCGTTCGAGGAGTCCACAGGCATCGCCACCGCCGAGGGCAACGTGCGCATAAACAACGGGGACGTCCGGCTGTTTGCCCCATACGTCGAGTACGACAGCAACGGCCAGAATGTGAGGGCCCTCTCGTCGCCCGAGGGGTCCGTCACGTTCATATCCGCCGGGAGGAAGCTGAACGGAGAGCGGCTCGACTACAACATCGAGACCGGGACGGGCCGGCTGACTCAGCCGAACGGAAGGGTCGAGTCATTCTACGTCAGGGGCGAAGTCATAGAGGTGAAGCCGGCCAAGGGGAGGCCCGTCTCGGGCGACTCCGGCGGCGAGTTCGGGGACCTCGAGGCGTTGTGGCTCGACGCGTCCCTCACCACATGCAGCGAGCCCCACCCTCATTACAGGCTGGAGTCCAGCCGCGTGTCGGTCATCCCCGGAAGAAGGGTGGTCATCAAGCAGCCCAGGGTATACCTCGGCGAGACGCTCCTCTTCAAATATCCGTTCGATTACTTCGTCATGCTCGACTCGCACTCTAGGCGCAGGACGCAGCCCCTGTTCCCACGGGTCGGATACGAGTCCGACAAGGGAGCGGGGCTCGGGCTGTCCGGCGGCTGGGGGTGGGAGACCGGGATGCTGAACCTGGACGTGATCGGCTGGTCGGAGAATATATGGGAGGGCGATGCCCTGCTGACCCAGGACCTCTGGGGAGGGCTCTCGGCCTATGCCCGTATGCTCAGGTCGTACGACGACGATCGCCGCGAGACCAGATGGCGTCCCTCATGGGGCTTGGAATACAACAATGCCGGGTGGAGAGCGGAAGTCGGCTGGAAGGAGCGGGAGCTAGTCTCCATCGAGAAGAGCTCCGGGGTGGACGAGAAGTACGTCCTCTGGAGGAAGCCTGAGTTCAATATAGTGAGCCCGTGGTTCGACGATCCCGCCGTCGGCGGTTTCTTCAGGCTGATGGCGACCTGGGGCAGGTACGAGGAGTCCGCGTCCGAGAACAGGTCTCCGGTCGAGCGGGCCGGCGCGGGAGTTCAGATTTACGGCGAGCCGGGGTCGAGGACCGCCATGTTCCGCCCCTTCTACAACGCCACTTACTGGCACTACAGCTATGACGGCGACGTATCCGCAGAGCAGAGGCTGGTCGACGTGGCGGCAGGGGTCAAGTGGGGGTTCGGCGCGCTCGATTTCGAGTCGGCCTATGTGAGACGGTGGTCATGGGGCGACTCGCCGATGGCGTGGGATGACTACGACGAGCGCGAGGAGGTATACCAGGAGATCGGCTACAGGATACCGACCAAGCGCGAGGATACGTCGTGGAGGCTGGGCTTGAGGGGCGCTTACAGCATCATCGACGAGGAATTAGCGGAGATGGTGTACAAGATGGAGTACGACATGCACTGCATGTTGTGGGAGGCCGTCTTCAGGGACGACCTCAAGGCTGACGACGACTGGTTCGGCCTGAAGCTGACCATCAAGGCCTTCCCCGACTCTGGCGTCAGGCTGTCGGGCAACGACATCTTCGAGCCGGCGAAGACCCCGG
>JAISRP010000207.1 GCA_031273585.1 Synergistaceae bacterium | reverse complement strand
GTTAAGGAGGCGTTGCCTCAAACGCGGGGTTTGGGACGCCTCCCCGAGGTCCTGCCTGCGGATTTACGGGATGGGCGAAATTGCTTGCGCTTTTAGTGAAAAGGTAATATAATCGCGGGCGGCGTTTTTGAGTCACACGCATTATATGAGGGCATTGGAGGTGTGATCAGATTGAAGAAGGACATACATCCCAAGTATGATACATGCGCCGTCACGTGTTCGTGCGGCAACAGCTTCGTGACCCGCTCCACCCAGCGGGACATGAAGGTGTCGGTGTGCAGCGCGTGCCACCCGTACTACACGGGCAAGAAGGGGCGCGTCATAGAGGCCGGACGCCTCGAGAAGTTCCGCCAGAAGTACGCCGGCGTCGACTACGGCCAGAGGAAGAGGGATTCCGAGGCCGAATAACGGCCGACCGTTTGCCGCTGGTAAGACCTTGGGGCGCTGCCCCAAGCCCCGCCAGGGCGCCAGCTCCCTGGACCCTGTTTTTATTTTTTTGTTTTCACCCTGCGGGTGAAAACAAAAAATTTGGATGGGAAACATGGGAGACTGGTTGCCCGAGTGGAGCGAGCGGTCCACTGACTGTGATTGAATCATCGTTTCCCTTATGTCGATGCGTATCGCTGGCATAAGGGCTTTTTTTTCGGGTAAACAAGAGCCCGAAACCGCGGGCGGGACCTTGCCAGGCCCCGCGCCTGCTGCCATCTCCCTCTCGCTTATTTTGATTTTCGCCCGCAGGGCGAAAATCAAAATAAGAAAACGGGGGTCCGGGGGACTGGTCCCCCGGCGGGCGTGGGCGGAGCCCACGGGTTTCTGTCCGTGGATTTTGGAAGAGGCTGATCATTATGAATGAAAACACGGTTCCAATTCGGACGATTGCGCGGATACGCGGCGCCGCGGGAGCGATGCAGGCCGCTGTGTCCCTGTGGGCGGAGGATGCCGCCGGAGGCGGCGGTGTGGACGAGTCGCGCAGGATACCGGTCGGGGGGCAGGCTGTAATAGAGGGGGTCCTCATGAAGGGACCGGAGCACTGGGGGCTCGTAGTGAGAGAGCCTGGCGGAGGACTGTGGAGCAGGGCGTGGCTCGGATCCGGCTGGCTGAAGCGCGGCGCGTGGAAGTGGCCGGTCGTGAGGGGTTTCGCGTCCATGGTCGAGATGATGCGGATAGGCGTGAGGGCGCTCTCGATTTCGGCGGAACGCGCATTGGGCGAGGACGGCAGCTTCTCCCTCATCGAGATGATCCTCTCCGGCGGGTTCGCCGTCCTCATGGTGGCGGGACTATTCATCGCCCTTCCGGTGTGGCTCTCGGACAGGGCTTCGGAGTGGCTCGGGGCCTCCTACGCCGCTAAAAACGTCATAGAGGGCGTCGTTCGCGGGTCGATATTCGTCCTGTACATCGCGATTGTGGGAATGTGGGATGACATCGGGCGCGTGTTCGCGTACCACGGGGCGGAGCACAAGACCATCAACGCCTACGAGTGCGGGACGCAGCTCGTCCCGGCGGAGGTCGCCGGCTGCTCGCGCATCCATCGGAGGTGCGGCACGTCGTTTCTGCTGGTCGTGATAGTGATCAGCATCCTGGTGTTCTCGTGCTTCGGGGACGGGCCGATATGGATGCGGGCAGGGGCCAGGATCGTACTTCTGCCGGTGGTGATAGGCATCTCGTACGAGATCATACGAGGCGCGTCCCGGTCCGACACGTGGGGGCGGTATCTGATCATGCCTGCGCTCTCCCTGCAGTATCTCACGACGAGGGAGCCGGACGAATCGATGCTGGAGGTCGCGATCAGGTCGCTCGAGGTGGCGCTGAACCCAGACGAGGTTTTGACGGGAATTGACGGGGGGGACGCGGATGGACCTGTGGAGTAAGCTGGAAGAGGTTGAGACTACGTTCAGGAACATAGAGTCCAGGATGGCGGAGCCGGACGTGGCATCGAGCCAGTCCGAGATGCAGGCGCTGGGGAAAAAGCACGTGGAGCTCGAACCATTGATGGAGGCCATGAACGAGTACAAGCGCATATCGGGCGAGATCTCGGGCTCCAGGGAGATAATGGCCACGGAGACGGACGAGGAGATGAGAGCCCTCGCCAGGGACGAGTTGGCGATCCTGGAGGAGCGGAGGGCGGACGTCGAGAGGGACATCCACCTGCTGCTGCTCCCGAAGGACAGGAACGACGACAAGAACGTCGTCATCGAGATAAGGGGCGGAACCGGCGGCGACGAGGCGGCGCTGTTCGCGGCCGACCTCTACAGGATGTACACGAGGTTCGCTGAACGCGAGAACTGGCGCGTCGAGATACTCGACGCGAACGAGACCGGCATCGGCGGGTACAAGGAGATCGTGTTCCGAATCGAGGGGGGCGCCGCGTACAGCAGGCTCAAATTCGAGAGCGGCGTGCACAGGGTCCAGCGCGTCCCGGTCACGGAGGCGAGCGGCAGGGTTCACACGTCGGCCGCGACTGTGGCGGTGCTGCCGGAGGCGGAGGAGGTCGACGTGGATATCCGCCCGGAGGACCTCAAGATCGACACGTACCGCTCCGGAGGGGCCGGCGGCCAGCACGTCAACATGACGGACTCGGCCGTCCGCATAACCCACATACCGACGGGGGTCGTCGTGACCTGTCAGGACGAGCGGTCCCAGATAAAAAACAGGGCGAGGGCAATGCAGTTTCTGCGGACTAAGCTCTACGACGTCGAACTTCGCAGGAGGCAGGACGCGATGGCGGCGGAGAGGAAGGGGCAGGTCGGGTCCGGGGACAGGTCGGAGCGCATCCGCACGTATAACTACCCACAGAACCGGGTCACGGACCACAGGATCGGCCTCACGCTGCACAAGCTGGACCAGATAACGGAGGGAGACCTCTACGAGCTGATAGACGCCCTGACCGTGGCGGATCAGGCCGAGAAGATGAAGAACTTCGAGGCGTAACGCGGGAAGGGGTCATGGCGGACAGCACGACGGCGTCCAGCCTTCGGGCGGAGGCGTCGGAAATTCTGTCGAGCGCCGGCGTTCACCTGCCGGCGCTCGAGGCGGACAGAATCGTATGCCACGCGCTGCAAATCGGGCGCGCATCGCTTCACGCCCATCCCGAGCGGGCGGCCTCGCCTGGCGAGGCGTCGCTCATTAGAGAACTCTCCCATCGCAGGGCCAGGGGCGAGCCCCTGGCGTACATAATGCGCTCTTCAATATTTCTAGACAGGGAGTTCGAGGTTGACAGGAGCACTCTCATCCCGAGGCCCGAGACGGAAATTCTCACAATGAACGCGGACCGATATATGAAAAAAACCCGGGGGCCCGGCACGTTCGCCGACTGGTGCACGGGAAGCGGCTGCATCGCCATAACGCTTGCATCGGAGAACCCACTCTGGACGGCTGCGGCCGTCGACTCGAGCGGGGAGGCCCTCGCTGTTGCGCTGCGCAACGCCCGCCGGCACGACGTGCAGGACAGGATCACGTTCATCGAGTGCGCCGACCCATCGGAGGCGGCAAAAATTATCCG
>JAISRP010000155.1 GCA_031273585.1 Synergistaceae bacterium | reverse complement strand
TCGCGCGGAGGATTTCGTGGAGTATTACCGGGGCAATATAGGCGAAGCCATGCGCAGTTCGGACAGCGTGAGCGACAAACTCAGATTACTCTCGATATTCTACTCGGCTGACAGCTATTCGACCATAAACGGGAGCGATATTTGCAACGAGTACATAGAAGCAGCGGGCGGGGTGAACGTGGCGGAGGAGTACATGCCAAAGACGGGCGGCAATTCCCTGATAGTTGACGCCGAGCAGATAGTGGCCTGGAATCCTCAGTTCATTATGACGAGCAACCAGTCCGGAAGGGACAAAATTCTGACCGACCCGGCGCTCTCGGAAATCGACGCGGTGAAAAACCGCATGGTAGGGGTAACGCCATACGGCGTTTATCTCTGGTCTGTGCGCAGCGGTGAAGGCTCGATGCTCCCATTATGGCTGGGCAAAGCCATGTACCCCGACCTCTTTGGCGATATAGACATGAAGAACGTGGTAAAAGACTTCTTCAACGAATACTACAACTACGATATCTCTCCAGCCGAAGTGGATAAAGTCTTGGCCGGCGACACAAACACCGGTATGACCAGATAAAGCGCAACTGAATGACAAAAATGCCCCCTTCGCCAGATTCAATGGCGCTGGGGGCGTTATGGCGGCTTAACTAACCGGCGACCAAGAGCCGCCGATAACAATATAGCGTTCAAGATCAGACCGGCAGCGTATTACGTATGGCTCAAAAACAAAGAAGAGACATACACGCTGGAGTACGGGACATCCTCCGGAAGACCGCCAACGCATGTTCGCACAATTTACCGACCTACCAGATCCGCCTTCATCTCTTGTTTTTTTTAGCCATTTCTCCTTGAACAGCGGCTAATTTTCCATCTTTTTAAAAAAACAATATGTTGTAACTTTTTGACGGATGCTGTAGCTGCGCCCTTATGATCTGCATGTTTCAAAGAGGGGTAGAAAATCGGGTTCGGAGAGAGTCGCATGATTTGCCGCGACAAATCCGAGAAATTAAAAAGGGGGAGATTACAGTGAAAGTCGGTTGCGTGAAGGAGATCAAGAACAACGAGTTCCGCGTGGGGATGACGCCGGGTAACGTCAAGTCATACGTTCAGGAGGGGCATTCTGTATTTATCGAGCGTGATGCGGGGTCGGGCTCGGGTTTTTCGACGGAGGAGTACAAGGGCGCCGGGGCCGTGATCGTTGGATCCGCGGAGGAGGTCTGGCGAGACAGCGATATGATAATCAAGGTCAAGGAGCCTCTGGAGGGTGAGTACAAATATTTCAGGAAGGGTTTGATACTGTACACCTACCTGCACCTGGCGGCCGACCGACCGCTGACGGACGCCTTGCTCAAATCGGGCGTCTGCGGCGTGGCATACGAGACGCTCATCGAGCACAACGGCTCGCTCCCTCTCCTCGCGCCCATGAGTCAGATCGCCGGGCGTCTCAGCATTCAGGAGGGCGCGAAGTACCTGGAAAAACCGTTCGGCGGCTCCGGCGTGCTCCTCTCGGGCGTGCCCGGAACTCCGAAGGCGAGGGTGCTGATCGTAGGGGCTGGCGTCGTCGGGTCGAACGCGCTCAAGATCGCCGTCGGCATGGGGGCGGAGGTCTCGATAGTGGACGTGAACCTCGAGCGGCTCGCCCATCTCGACGACCTCTACGGAAACAGGATTCAGACCCTCAACAGCACGCCTGTCACGATAGAGGAGGCATCGGCCGACGCGGACCTGGTTATCGGCTCCGTGCTGATCCCTGGAAAGGCCGCGCCCAAGCTGATAAAGCGGAAGTACTTGAAAAATATGCGCCCGAACAGCGTCATCGTCGACGTGGCCGTGGATCAGGGCGGCTGCTGCGAAACGACGAAGGTGACGTACCACGACGACCCCACATTCACGGTCGACGGCGTGCTCCACTACTGCGTCGGCAACATGCCGGGGGCGGTTCCGCGGACGTCCACCATCGCGCTCACCAACGCGACGCAGCGCTACGGCCTGCAGATCGCGGGGAAGGGCTTGAAACGGGCCTGCTCCGATAACCCCGTCATATACTCCGCCATCAACACCGTCGGGGGCGCCTGCACATGCCTGAACGTCTGCCTGGGGTACGGTTTCGACTGCGTAAAACCGGAAAGCGCTATATAACAGGCCTCGGGCGCGGAGGGTTTGTCACTCCCGGGATCGCCGCGTCCGTCCGCCGATTTGAATATATAGGCAAGGGCTGATTCTGCCGGCCGCCCGAGGGGTTATGACTAAAACCCGCACGGCCCCGGCATTCGCGGACGGCAAATCGCCGTAACCGCGGCTAAATCAGATCTTCCACGGCTCAAACCGCGGGTTCAAGGCAGTGGGCGCCGCTCACGCCCGCAGGGGAGCCGGCTCGGCCCCCGCGACAATTTTTTCCCTCGCATCAGCGCGAGGGAAAAAACCTGCCGGGGGGAGGGACGGCCCTGCCGATTTTTTCGCCGCCTCGGGCTGTATCCGGGCTCATCCGGATAACCCGCAATCGGAAGGAGACAATAGATTATGAACGATTGGGTGGACGTCTTGCGACAAATACAGGCGTTCGTATGGGGGCCGCCGACCATGCTGCTGCTGCTGGCAACTGGCGCGTACTTCACGGTCAGGCTGAGGCTGCTGCAATTTACCCGCTTGCCGATGGCCTTGCGATATATATTTGAAAAGGAGGACGGGGAGGGCGACGTATCCGCATTCGCCTCGCTCTGCACCGCCCTTGCGGCGACAATAGGAACTGGGAGCATAGTGGGGGTGGCGACCGCCCTGCGCGTCGGGGGGCCGGGCGCGCTCTTCTGGATGTGGGTATCGGGCCTGCTGGGCATGGTGACGAAGTACGCAGAGGGCCTGCTGGCCATAAAGTACCGCACCGTCGACGAGAACGGACAGATCGCCGGAGGCCCGATGTACTACATTCAACACGGCCTCGGCGACAGGTGGAAGTGGCTCGCGAAGCTATTCGCCTTCTTCGGCGTGTTCACGGCCCTGCTCGGCTGCGGGACGTTCCCGCAGGTGAACGCGATAACGGAGTCCACCAGCGCCGCCTTCGGCATACCGATTCCTCTGATCGGAGCCGCGGTCACGATCGCTGTCGCCGCGGTGATCCTGGGCGGGCTCAAATCCATATCACAGGTAGCGGAGTTCATCGTGCCCTTCATGGCGATCTTCTACGTGATAGGCTCCGTAATCGCGCTCGTCGTGACGGCGGATGCGATACCCGCCTCCCTTGCCCTCATCGTGGAGTCGGCCTTCTCCCCCAGCGCGGTGGCCGGCGGCGCCGGAGGGACGGTCATGATCTCGGTGATGACCGCGATGCGCACCGGCATAGCGAGGGGAGTATACACGAACGAGGCGGGGCTCGGCAGCTCGCCCATAGTCTCCGCCGCGGCCAAGACGAAGTCGTGCGTGCGGCAGGGTCTCATATCCATGACCAGCGTGTTCTTCACCACGATAATCATCTGCACGATGACAGGGCTCGTGATAATAGCCTCCGGCCTGCTCGAGACATCGGCCCTGGACGGCGGCCTTCTCTCCAACGCGGCTTACAACATGCACCTGCCCTGGAACACAGGCCTGTACATCGTGACGGCGGGGCTGATGTTCTTCTCCTTCACGACGATAATCGGGTGGAACTACTACGGCGAACGCTGCCTCGTCTACCTGACCGACGGCGTAAAGTTCATCATGCCGTACAAGATCGTGTTCCTGGCGTTCGTCGCGGTGTCGCCATACCTGTCAATCCGGCCGATCTGGTACCTGGCCGACATCACTAACGCCTGCATGGCGTTCCCAAACCTGGTGGGCCTCCTGGGCCTGAGCTCGGTCGTCATCAGCGAGACCAAGGCCTACTTCGGTCACGGCAGTTGAATCTGCGAAGGGCAAGACCGTGGGCGCCGCCCACACCCGCCGGGGGACCAGTCCCCCGGCCCCCCCTCTGTTTTTTTGTTTTCGCCCGCAGGGCGAAAACAAAAAAACTATTGGAGGTCCAGGAGGCACTGCCTCCTGGCAGGGTTTGGGGCGGCGCCCCAAGGTCCTGCCTTTGAGGTTTGACGAACGGCTCGGCGGGATGATAAAATTATGACTGTAAAATATTGGCGGCATCGTCCGCAGGCTTGAAATCATTTTTTTATCGGGTTTTAAGCCTGCGGATTTTAAATATAGCCGATTGAATAAACCGCGTGGAATTTTGCCGATGGCGGTTGCGGTGACAGCAAAGGTTTTCAATCTTTACCCTTTAGGCTTCTAATGTTAAATTGCTATATTTGCGGACAAACCTTGAAATGCATGTTTTTTATCTTCGCTTGTTATCCCGCCCCACTATATCCGGCGGCCCGGGGGCGCCGCCCACGCCCGCCGGGGGACCAGTCCCCCGGACCCCCATCTGTTTTTTTGTTTTCGCCCGCGGGGCGAAAACAAAAAAACTAATTGGAG
>JAISRP010000143.1 GCA_031273585.1 Synergistaceae bacterium | reverse complement strand
CCATAAATAAAACATGAAACCGGAGAGCAACAGGCGCAGGAGCGATATCGTCATGCGAATTTTATCGTAGATGGAGCGTCTCATCCCGTCCATGACTCAATCCCCCTCGCCGTCAGACGACTATTATAAACTTTTTCCAGGCATGAGGCTCGTGAACCCGCACGCCACGGATGAACGCGGGACGCGGGAATAGCCATTCGGGGGAAAAGCGATTAAAATATTGGGACGGACAGAGGGGGATCGGATCGGCGTTTTTTAGAAATTTTACGGCAGTCGGGGGAGCATCGACAGATGGGCGACATTGGAGAGGGACGCGGTACGGCAATAGGGCTCGTGCTGTCGGGGGGAGGGGCCAAGGGCGCCTACCAGGCCGGCATCGTGAGGGCGCTTGCGGAGATGGAGGTCCCCATAGCCGCGATATCGGGGGCCAGCATCGGGGCGTTGAACGGCGCGGTGGCAGCGTCGTCGGCATCGCTTGCGGACGCGGCAGGGCGGCTTGAAAAATTATGGTGCGCTATAGCGGACGACCCTCCGCTCGGCGAGGGGATGCCGGCCGCGATAAGGCTGCTCGAGGCGGCGGGGCTGAAGCTCGGAGACGATTTTCTTCGCAGCGCTAGGCTTCTTCATGAGGCGACTCATAACCTGCTGCCGACGATACTCTCCCCGGAAACCGGCGCGCTGCTCGACAACTCGCGCATAAGGGAGATGGTAGCCGAGTACGTATCACTGGAACGTCTCGCCGTTGGGACGCCGCTTTACGTCTCAGTTTTTCCCAACAGAAACATGCTCGAGACCATCCTTGGGTCCGGACTCGCCAAGCTCAGGATAAAGAAAAATCCGGAGTCGGAATTTCTGCACGTGCAGTCGCTGCCGGCGGAGGATCAGCACGCGGCGCTCCTGGCCTCCGCAGCTATTCCGTTCCTGCTGTCCGCCCAGGAGATCGACGGCGAGCGTTACGTGGATGGCGGCATGGGAGGGGTGTTCAGCTCACAGGGCAACACCCCGATAGCCCCGTTGCTGGACGCCGGATATAACCCCATAATCGTCACGCACCTGAGCGACCGCTCGGCCTGGAACAGACAGAAACACCCGAACGCCGCCATAATCGAAATAGACAGGGAGGAGAAGATCAACCGCACCCCTGTCCTCCCGGAGCTGCTCGACATCATCTCGTTTCAGCCTGGAAAGATTCGCTCCTGGATGGAGCAGGGCTACGGCGACGCCACGAGATGCGTGAAGCCCTGGCTGAAGTTCATCCTGCGATAGAGATATGCACAACATATATTTTTACCTCATAATCGCTTTTTACGTCTACGATTTCGTCTCCGGGCAATTGCTGTCGTACCTGAACAGAACTCGGATGGCGCCTGTCCCGCCTGAGGAATTGGAGGGCATATACGATGCCGCGGAGTATGCGAAACAGCAGACGTATCAGATGGAAAACGACCGTTTCGGCCTGGTCTCGGGGGGATTTTCGTTCGCGGTCGTCATGGCGCTTCTGCTGTGCGGATGGGCGGGGCGGATCGACGCCTTTATCAGGATGTACACCAGCCACTATCTACTGCTCCCGCTCTCGTTTTTCTTCGCGCTGACGGCTTTATCGTCGATCATGGACATCCCCTTCGATTGGTACGACACTTTTGTAATCGAGGAGAAATTCGGCTTTAACAGGATGACGCCCCGCACGTTTATCCTGGACTGGCTGAAGTCGTTCGCGCTTGCTGTGGCTTTATCGGGCGCGCTGCTCACAGGCGTCCTCGTGGTTTACAAATATGCCCAGGGTTGGTTCTGGCTGCTGGCCTGGATTGTAGTCTCGGCATTTTCGCTCATAGTGGCGTTTTTTTACTCCGAATGGATCGTTCCGATCTTCAACCGGCAGACGCCCCTCGAGGAGGGCAAGCTTCGTTCCGCGATCGAGGATTTCACGCAAAGGGCGTCATACCCGATTCAAAATATCTACATGATCGACGGGTCGAGGAGAAGCACGAAATCGAACGCCTACTTCACCGGCTTCGGGAAGAAAAAGCGCATCGTGCTGTACGACACCCTGATCGACGATCTGACCACGGAGGAGATCGTTGCCGTCCTAGCTCATGAGATAGGGCATTATAAGATGAAGCACATACTTTCCACCGTGACTATTTCGCTCGCGTCGACCGGTTTCATATTCTGGTTGTTCTCACATCTCATGAACAGCCCTTCGCTCGCGCACGCGCTGGGAGGCATCGAGCCGTCGTTTCACCTGAACATGGTCGGGTTCTCCCTGCTCTACATACCGCTCAGCGACGCTCTGGACCTGCTGACGAACTGCATATCGCGAAAGCACGAATACGAGGCCGACAATTTCGCAGCAAGACACGGAACCGGAGACGCGCTCATCTCCGCTCTCAAAAAAATCTGCTCCAAGTCGCTGGCAAACCTCACCCCCCATCCGATTGTGGTCTTCGCGTGCTATTCCCATCCGACGCTGCTGCAGAGGATAAGCAATATCAAGAGGCAGATGTCCATGTAAGCCGCGCTTGGGCTTTGGGTAAAAGCAGTCAATGATCCGAGTTTTTTCGCTTGACAAAACTCCTGGGCATTGCAAAACTGTCGTGGCGTGGAAGCTCGTGTTGTCCCGAGGAAAGGAGGCGAATGGATATGATTCGTGTCGTCGTTTGATGCCGCGCCCACAGGGTGCACGGTGTGCATTTTACGTCTTTGCGTGAAAAGTACGGATACATGAGGCGCGACACGGGTTTAGCCGGGATCTAGCAATTGATTCTGGGTATTCATTTTCCCCGCTCCCGCAAAGGGCCTTGCCCCAAGGTGATCACTCGCAGACGCGGGTAAGCCAGCCTCTCGTCGTACCGGTCGTATTCCGCTTTTCACGAAAAAAACCTGCTGACTGCAACCCCATGTCCTTGACTTTCTTTAAAGGATGGCTGGGACATATGTGGCGTGCGAATCAGTCGGGTTACCACGGGGAGATGTTCATGGCGATGCTCGAAGATCGTTCTGTAAAGGGTAAAAGATCGTCACGCGGAGTAAAATTTTTTGTCATTGGGGTTCTGCTCGTTTTTGTCGCCGCGTATTTTTTGTACCCTCCCTACGCGGAGGTCGTCAGAAGCGTGTTCACGGCGTTTGCGTCGGGGGATTTCGTCGTCATGAGGGATTTTGTCGCCGGGTACGGAGGCATGGCTGCAGCGGCGTCGTTTTTTCTGATGATATTTCAGTCCGTCGCGGCGCCCCTTCCGGCGTTTCTCATCACGTTTGCGAACGCAAACCTCTTCGGGTGGTGGCGCGGGGCTCTCCTCTCATGGAGCAGCGCCATGGCCGGGGCGGCTGTCTGTTTTTACATCGCCCGCGTCCTGGGGCGGGATGTGGTGGAGGGCCTGACCAGCAGGAGGGGGTTGAGGTCCGTCGACGATTTTTTCGCGCGGCACGGCAACCAGAGCATCCTAATCGCCCGTCTCCTGCCCTTCATCTCGTTCGACTTCGTCAGCTACGCGGCGGGGCTTACCCCTATGGGGTTCTGGGGATTTTTCGCGGCAACAGGGATAGGGCAGCTGCCGGCTACGATAGTCTATTCATACGTCGGAGGGATGCTGACCGGCGGCGCCCGGCTGTTCGTCACCGGATTACTGATACTCTTCGCCCTGTCCGTGCTGGTCGTGCTGATGCGCCAGGTTTACGCGGAGCGTTTTGCGCACAAAAAGGCGGACGATGCGGCGGCCGACTGAACAAAAAAGTACCGCCAGGAGGAGTAAAAAGGGGATGTGGGGCGTCCGGCTCCATCAATATTTGAGCTTTTCCCCAGCCTTTGCCAAAAATGCCTCCTTCGGCGGAGAGTGGATGTTCTTCCCAGGGTGCAGCATGATCGCTCACAGTCCCGACCTGGTCATGTCCGCGTTAAAGTACCTTCGCGGCGTGTGGCCGGACATCGGGTTGTCCTGCGGCTGCTGCGCCCGCCCGGCCCTGGCTCTGGGGGAGGGGATATTCTTGAGAAACCGGGAGGCCCTGCATCGCAGACTCCTCGAATCGGGGGTCCGCGGCTTGGTCGTCTGCTGTCCGAACTGCGCCGTCACCCTGGGGGATGGCGATTTAAAGATCGTCTCCATCTGGCGGGTTTTGCGCGATCACGCCCCGGCGGCTGAGATGAAGATGCCCGAAATTCCCCCGCTCGTCCTGCACGACCCCTGCCCGACGCGGCGCGACCCGGAGCTTCACGAATCGGTGCGCCATGTCCTCTCCCGCATTGGCGTGGCCTTCGAGGAATATCCTGACAACAGGGAGAGGACCCTCTGCTGCGGGCGCGTCAACATGCTGATGGTCCTCGACCCCGAGAGGGGACGCGAGATGCTCCGCCGCAGGATCGAACAGAGCTCGCGCCGGAACGTCGTGACCTACTGTTATTCCTGCGTGGATGCGTTCAAGAGCGCCGGGCTCCGAAGTTTGCACGGGTTGGATCTCGCCCTCTCCCCGGCGGAGAGCATCGACCCGATCAGGCGAGATGGACTGCTTCGGGGCTGGCGCAATCGATGGATCACCGCGAGGCGCGCTGCCGCGCTTATGGCGGGGTGGAGTCCATGAAACGGCTCGTCAGGCCGCTCTGCTTCCTGGCCATTATCATCCTGGTCCTCGTGTTGAATCGTCATTACGGTTGGAGCCGGTTCATCATAGGGGAGAACGGCCTCCATCTCCTGCGGGAGACCGTGCGGGAAAATCTGCCGCTCGCCTCATTGGGTTATGTGGCGCTGACC
>JAISRP010000137.1 GCA_031273585.1 Synergistaceae bacterium | reverse complement strand
GGATCGGCATTCACCAGTACGATCAGAAGTCCGTCAACGTGCCGCTGATCAAGACAGGCCTCAAGGACAAGGGCAGCACGGGCGTGGTCGGAAGGAGCAAGGGCAGCGGCGGCTGCGACGCCGGACTCGGCGCGCTCGGCGCGGGCGTTCTCCTCTGTGCCGCGTTCGTCACGGCGCTCCGCAGAAAAAAGGGATAACCAGAGCAGGCCCAAGCAGGTCAGAGCGGGCAGAGCAGACCTTGGGGCTCCGCCCCAAGCCCTGCGTTTGAGGCACCGCCTCCTGGACCTCCAATAGTTTTTTTGTTTTCAGCCTCCAGCTGAAAACAAAAAAACAGATGGGGGTCCGGGGGACTGGTCCCCCGGCGGGTGCGGGCGGCGCCCGCGGTTTTGATCCCGGATACGGGAGGGGGCGCTCTCCGGCGAGGTGTTCAGTTCTGCCGGGAGAGGGGCGCTTCCCCTCGGCTCAGGCGGTCTATGTTCTCCCGGATGAAGCTCATGATGCCCTTGACTGATTCGTCGGTCGCCCCGCCGATATGGGGGGTCATGGTGACTGAGGGGTGAAAGAGGAGGGGGTTGTCGGTCCTGGGCGGCTCGCAGTCCAGCACGTCGAGCCCGGCGCCGGCCAGGTGCTTGTCGACCAGGGCGCGGATCAGGGCGGGCTCGTCGACGAGCCCGCCGCGGGCCACGTTTATGAAAAACGAGCCCCTGTCCATCGCCCGGAAGAACGCTTCGTCAAACATGCCGCGCGTCTCGTCTGTCAGGGCGAGAGCTGCCACTACGAACCGGCAGCCGGATACGGCCTCGTGGAGCCGGTTGAGGGGGAAAAATTCGCTCACCCCGGCCTCCTCCAGAAGGGACTCGTCCAGGCGGCTGCGGTTGACGCCCCTGACGGACGCTCCCATCGCCGATATGCGACTGGACAGCACGCGCCCGAGGTTTCCGAGGCCTATCACGCAGACCGTCTTCCGCCAGAGCGAGATGCCCTTAGGCGAGAAAAATCTGCCGGAGAGGGCGTTCTCCCTGGCGAGCGAATACTTCCGTCCCAACAACAGCATGTGCAGCAGCATTATCTCAGCCACTCCCTCGGCGTTTCCCGTACCGGCCGAGGGAGTGTTGCAAATCGCGATCCCCTGCTCCCGGCATACGTCAAAGTCAACGCCCTCGAGCCCGGTCCCGTACATCTGCATCAGCTCAAGACGCTTCGCGCGCCGCAGGAGCTCCCCGCCAATCTTTATACTGGGGCGCGTCACGAGTACCTCGGCGGAGGAAATTTTTTCCTCGATCGCGCTCCCATCCAGTATATCCACATCGTGCCCCTTCATGTACGATAAGACCGTGTCGCGCATCTTCATGAATACGTCGCCGTAAAAAATTACCTTCATATTAATATACACTTCCTCGAGTATTTATCGTGGGTTCGTCGTTATTTTACATCCCCATGTAGGCCTTCCTTAGCTCGTCGGAGTCGAGCAGGGATCTCGATGTTCCGTGCTGTACTACTCTGCCGACCTGGATGACGTACCCGCGGTTCGCTATCTCCAGCGCCTCCTGCACCATCTGCTCGACCAGCAGGATGGTGACGCCCTTTCTGTTGATCTCCGCCACGGAATCGAGGACTTTCTCCACGAGGCTCGGCATGAGGCCGAGCGATAGTTCGTCGAGCATGAGCAATTTCGGGCCGCACATGAGGCCGCGCGCTATGGCGCACATCTGCTGCTCCCCGCCGCTCATCGTCTGAGCGAGCTGACGCTCGCGCTCCTTTAAGATGGGGAACAGGTCGAAGACCTCGGCCAGCCGCGCCTCCACCACGTCCCTGCTGCGCTCGCTGAAGGCCCCAAGCTCGAGGTTTTCGCGGACTGATAGGTTGGCGAACAGCCTGCGCCCCTCCGGGACGTAGCTGACGCCCTTGAATATCATCCTGTTGGCGGGGGTCCCGGTGATGTCCTCACCGCAGAACTTTATGCTTCCGCGATCCGGGCGGATGAGGCCGGCTATCGACTTCATCAGGGTGGACTTCCCAGCGCCGTTGGCCCCTATTATGGCCACGATCTCGCCCACCCCGACGTCGAGCGACATATCCTCTATCGCCTGCACGCCGTTGTAGGAGCAGGAAATTTCGGACACCGACAGCATGTGATCACTCATCCCGGTTCTCCCTGCGAGCGTTCGCCTCGGCGAGGCGTCTGCTGAACTTCTCTCCGAGGTAGGCCCTGATGACCTCCTCGTTCCTCGATATCTCGCCGGGGCTGCCCTCCGCTATCTTGGCCCCGCCGCTTAAGACCACGACCTTGTCAGATATCGGCATGACCGCCTCCATGATGTGCTCGACCATCAGTATGGTCTTCCCCTCGTCCCTGAGCTTCACTATGAGGGAGACCATGTCGTTCACCTCCGTCGATGTCAGCCCCGCGGCGGACTCGTCCAGCAGTATCAGCCTCGGGGACGTGGCCATCGCTCGGGCCACCTCGAGGCGTTTTTTGTTTCCTATGGTCATGGCCCCCGACGGCCTGTCCCGCCACTCCTCAAGGTAGCACAGCTTTATGCAGAGGTCCGCCGTCTCTATCGCCCTGGCGCGGTCGGCGCAGTGAAGGTACGCCCCCACCATCACGTTCTCAAGAACCGTCATCTCTGAGAGCGGGCGGACGATCTGGAACGTCCTCGTGAGCCCCATCCTGGCTATTTTGTACATCGGCATCCCCGTGATGTCCGTCCCGTCAAACGTAACACGCCCGGCGGTCGGCCTGTACGCGCCGGACACGCAGTTGAACAGCGTCGTCTTGCCGGACCCGTTTGGGCCTATGAGGCCAACGATCTGCCCCTCCTCGACGTCGAACGACACGTCCCTGTTCGCGGCGAGCGAGCCGAACTTCATCGTGAGCCCCCTGATCTCAAGGAGAGGCATCGCCCGCCTCCTTTCCGGCGCTATCCGATCTCCCGCCAAGGATGCCGAACTCCGCGAGGAATCCCATGATCCCCCTCGGCTGGCGCACCATCATGAATATTATGAGCAGTCCGTAGATCACCTGGTCAACCCCGGCCCCTAGCGAGGCCAGGTACGTCCTCGTGTACTCCTGAAGAGGAATCAGGACGGCAGCGCCGAGCAACGGCCCCCAGAATGTCCCCATGCCCCCCAGTATCGTTATGAGCACGAACTTCATGGACATGTCCAGCGAGACCACCATCGGCGGATCGACCCTGTAGTTGTACTGGGCGAAGAAAGCGCCGCAGAGCGCCGCCATGAACGCCGAGAGCGCCATCGCCGTGAGCTTGACGTGCGTGCTGTTCACGCCGAGGGACTCCGCCGTCTCCTGACCCTCCCTGACGGCCCTCATGTAGTAGCCCAGACGCCTCCCCTCGATGCTCCGCACGACGCCGAAGACGAGGGCAAAGAGCGCCACGGCCCCAGTGTAGTAGCCCGTCTTGTCGCTCGACCAGAGGAAGTGGGTCCAGGAGTCGTCCATTATGGGGTAGTCGAGCCCCAGAGCGCCGCCGATCCAATCCCACACAAGGAAGAGCCTGCCGAATATCTCGACCACGGCGAAGGTGGCTATCGCGAAATAGTGCCCCCTCAGCTTGAAGCATGGCCAGCTTATGAGGACGCTCACGGCTGAGGCGGCGAGCGCGCCCGCCAGCACCCCCAGCCACGGAGCGCTCCCGTACCTGACCATCGCCATGCCTGCGCCGTACGCCCCTATGCCGAAGAAGACCGAGTGCCCAAAGGATATCTGCCCGCAGTAGCCTCCCAAGATGTTCCAGCTCTGCGCCATGCTGGCGTAGAGCAGTATCAGGACCAGGACGTGGGCGTGGAACGCGTTGCCGATAGCGCCGGGGATCACGGCCAGAAGCGCCAGGACCGCCAGGAGCCCCAGCCATATCCTGCCCTCTGTATCGGTTTTTTTCACCGCGCCGCCGGCCTCAGCCATCGCCCGTCACCACCCGAAGAGGCCCTTGGGCCTTATGAGAATGACTACTACGTAAAGAGCGAATACAGCCACGTACTTTATGACAGGGGCAATGTAAAATCCGGCGAACGACTCGACTAGCCCTATCAAGAGCGCCGCTAAGAGCGCGCCGGGGATGCTCCCGAACCCGCCCAGGGCCACCACCACGAAGGCTATGAGGCTGAAGAGCGCGCCGACCTCTGGGAAGACGGCCAGGTATGACGTCATGAACCCGCCGGCGATTCCGACGCACATGCCGCCGAACCCGAAGACCAGCGTGAAGATCCTCCCGGTGTCGATGCCCATCAGCTCCGCCGCCTCCCTGTCCATTGCGGTCGCCTGTATGGCCCAGCCGATCCTTGTCCTCTTGATGAAGTAGTACAGGCACCCCAGCACCACGAGCGAGAAGAGGGCCGTTACGAGCTGGGGCAGCGGCACGGACGCCCCCATTACGTGCAGGACGCGCCCCTCCATTATGGTGCCGGAGAGCAGCCTGAAGTTTGGTGTGAACCTGTTGAGGCAGAAGTTTTTCAAAAAAATCGACAGTCCGAACGTGGCCAAGAGGGGGGCCATCGCCGACCTCCCGATGCACCTCCGGACCACGAGCAGGTACGAGGCGGCGCTCAGAAAAAACAGGAACGCCCCAGTCAGGACCCACGAGAACAGCGGGTCGATGCCCAGGAGCGAACCCAGCCAGTAGCATGCGTACATCGCCACCATCAGGAACTCCCCGTGGGCGAAGTTGATCACGTCCATGACGCCCCATATCAGGCTGAGCCCGGCCGCCACGAGCGCGTATATGGCCCCGTTCATCAGGCCGTCTATCAGAACCTGCGAAAAGTCCGCCAAGATCGTGCCCCCGTTCGAGGGTCTGGAGCAGACGGACTCCGCCAAGCCACCCGCCTCGGGACCCTGGTCCCGGCACGGGCGCGCCGGCGGAGCCCGCCGCTTCAGCCCTTATTGTTTATATCCCTACCTCTTGTCCCACGCCGGGAAGGGATACGTGAGCTCTGAGTCGGCGTAGCTCTCCGGGAAGACGGTCCTGTACTTCTGGTCGACTATCTGGGTGATGACGGTGAACGCCTTGTTGTTCTGCCCGCCGGGCGAGAAAGCCACCTGGCCGGAGAGCGACAGCGGGGACGGGAACGTCTCGCTGCGGAGCAGCGCAGCCACCTTCTCAGTGTCGACGGCCCCCGCCTTCTCTATCGCCTGTGCCAGGACGTGCAGGCACACCGACTCCTGGATGGAGTCCGAGTCGAGCGGGAAGCCGGTCTTTGCCCTGTAGATCTCCTGGGCCGGGAGGGCCGCCTTCATGTAGACCTCGGCTATCTCGGGCGAGTAGCCCATGCCGCCCATGAAGAAGTTACCGTCGGACCCGAGCTCCTTGTTGATGGAGGGGTTCTGGTAGCCCGTGCAGTAGTTGATGAAGATCTTGGGGGCCCAGCTCGTCTGCTTCATAGTGCGGACCATGAGGGAGTAGTCGCTCCCCAGGGCAGCTCCGAAGACCGCGTCGGGGTTTGCGGACTTCAGGGTCTGCACCTCGCTGCTCATGTTCGTGGCCCCGACGGTGAACGGCACGTCCGCCACGACCTCGAGCCCTATCCCGGCGGCAACGCTCTTGCCCTCCTCGGCCGCGTGCTTCCCGAACTCGGAGTTCTCGTAGAGCAGGCCCAGCGTCTTTATGCCGGCGCCCTCGTTCTTGTTGAGGTAATCGATGTAATCTATGAACTCGCGCGACTCGATGTTATCTGTCGCGGCGGTGCGGAAGAAGTAGTTGAAGCCCCGCTCCGTGAGCTCCGCGGAGCTCGACGCGCCGCACATGAAGATCTTCTTTAGGCGTTCGGCCACCGCGCTCGCCGGTTTGCTGGCGGAGCTGTTGTAAGAGCCTATAATGGCGAACACGTTCTCCTGGTTGAAGAGCCGCTCCGCCTCGGACTTGGCGACGTCGGGCTTGCCCTGGTGATCGCCGGGGACTATCTCTATCCTGTAACCGTCCAGCAGCCCCTCCTTCGACGCGAGCGGGAAATCCGCAAAGTCGTACTTGCCGTTGATGATGTCGGCCGCCGTCTGGACGGCCGCGAGGCAGTTCTGTCCCGATACCGCGGCAGGCCCGGTGAGCGGGAAGAGAGCGCCTATTTTTATGACCTTCTCCTCCGCGGCAAACGCCGACCCGGCGGCAAGAAGAAAAATCACGGCCAGAATACATGACCTCAGAACACGGCGGCTGCGCGCGCACGTTGTTGCTCCTCCTGAAAACATATTTACACTCCCCTTCCGAATTTGAGAATTTTTTGTGTTGCGGGAACAGATAAAATATACACTATCTTAAATAACCGTGTCAACGAGGCCGACGGACGCAAAAAGCCCCCTCGGCAGGAGGGGGCTGTCGCGTAGCGACTGGGGGAGTCAACTGGGGGAGTTTCCTAAGAAGCCGTCGCATTCTGGACAACCAGCGGCTTCTTAAGAGACTCCCCCCTGACCTTCGGCCATCCCCCCTCCGTGAGGGGGGTAACACATTAACCTCCGTTATTCACCCCGCGCCGGATTCCCGCGAGTGCCGCCAGCATCACGAGCAGCGCGATTCCGCCTCCGGCGTTGCACCCGCCGCCGCTGCTTCCGCTGCCGCTTCTGTTATCGCCGCCCCCGTTGCCGGGGTTGCCGCCGTTGTTGCCCGGCTGCGACATGTTCGCCGAGGTACCGGCCCACATGTTAAGCCAGATCGGGTCAACTATCG
>JAISRP010000103.1 GCA_031273585.1 Synergistaceae bacterium | reverse complement strand
GCGGTCTCCACGAACTTCCCCAGGTACATGACGCACACCTTGTCGGAGATGTGCCGCACGACGCTCAGATCGTGGGATATAAAGATATAGGCCATGCCGAGCCTCTCCTGAAGTCTCTCGAGCAAATTTATGATCTGGGCCTGAATCGATACGTCCAGGGCCGACAGCGGCTCGTCGCAGACTATGAGCTTCGGGTTCAGGGCTATCGCGCGGGCTATGCCGGTCCTCTGCCTCTGCCCGCCTGAAAACTCGTGGGCGTACCGGCCGGCGTAGTCGGGGTTCAGCCCCACGGTCTCCATGAGGCCGCGTATCATCGACCTGCGCTCGGACTGGCTGCCGTACGCCCCGTAGATGTCGAGCGGCTCCCCTATGATGTCCCCTATCGTCATCCTCGGGTCGAGGGACGCGAACGGGTCCTGAAAGATAAATTGCATGTCTCGCCTGCGCCTGTGCAGCTCCGCGCCCTTCAGGGGGGCCATGTCCGTCCCCTCGAAGATCACGCTGCCGGACGTGGGGTTGAGCAGCCTGACGATGGTCCGGCCCAGTGTGGACTTGCCGCATCCGGACTCCCCCACCAGGGCCACGGTGCTGCCGTGCTCCACGCTCATGCTGACGCCGTCGACGGCGCGCAGCCGCGGCCCGCCGCGCGAGAAAGCGCCTCCGGATGCGTCGAACCATTTTTTGAGGTCACTCACCTCCAGAAGGGGCGAAGCGGCGCTCACGCCGAGCCGTCCCCGCTGGGTTCCGCCCGGCGCTTCCAGCAGCGCACCCTGTGCTGTCCCCGCCTGCCATCAGGCGGCAGCAGTTCCGGCATACGAAGACACACCCGGTCCGCATGTCCGCACCTGGGACGAAATCCGCAGCCCTCGGGCATGAGGGCGGGATTCGGGACCATCCCCGGGATCACCCTGAGCTCCGCCAAGTCCCTGTCGATGCGAGGCACGGCGTTCAGGAGCCCCACCGTGTAGGGGTGCAGTGGGTCGGTGAGCAGCTCCATCTTCGTCCCCTCCTCGACGATCCTGCCCGCGTACATGACTGCGATCCTGTCCGATATCTCCGATATGACCCCAAGGTCGTGGGTGATCATGATCACAGCGGAGCCGGTGAGGCTCTTCAGTTCCTCGATCAGGGAGATGATCTGGGCCTGAATCGTCACGTCGAGCGCGGTCGTCGGCTCGTCGCAGATCAGCACGTCGGGCCTGCAGCAGAGGGCCATCGCTATCATCACGCGCTGGCGCATGCCGCCCGACATCTGGTGCGGGTACTCCCTCGCGCGCTTGTCCGGCATGGGTATGTGGACGGAGGCCAGCATCCCGACCGTCCTCTCCATCGCCTCGCGCCTGCCGAGCCCCTCGTGAAGCCGCAGCACCTCGGAGATCTGAGTCCCCACTGTCAGCACGGGGTTCAGCGACGTCATGGGCTCCTGAAAAATCATCGCGATCTTGTTGCCGCGAATTTTTCGCATCTCAGTCATCGAGAGCTTCAACAGGTCGGCCCCGCCGTACAGGATCTCGCCCTCCACGCGGCAGGGCTCAGCTACGAGGCGCATGACGGAGAGGGCAGTCACGCTCTTGCCGCAGCCGGACTCCCCCACTATGCCAAGCGTCTCGCCGCGCTCCACGCTGAGGCTGACGCCGTCGACGGCCCGGACTGCGCCGCGCCTCATGACGAAGCTGGTCTTGAGATCCCTGACGTCCAGCAGGACGCCGGACGGAGCGCCGCTCACCGCTCAATCCCTCAGGCGCGGGTCCAGCGCGTCCCGCAGGCCGTCGCCGAAGATGTTGAACGCCAGCACCGTGATGATTATGGCGACCCCCGGCGTTATGCTGTAATACGGGTAGAAGCTGATGTACTGCTGCGCAGTGCTTATCATCTGGCCCCAGCTCGCGGTCGGCGGCTGCACCCCGAGCCCTATGTAGCTCAGCGAGGCCTCGGTTAGTATGGCCCCAGGTATGCCGAGCGTGACCAGGACTATTATCGTGGACATGCAGTTCGGCAGCAGGTGGCGGACGATGATGCGGGCGTTGGACCCGCCGCAGACGATGCAGGCTTGTGTGTACTCCATCTCGCGGAGCTGCATGACCTGCCCGCGGACGAGCCTGGCGTACTGCGTCCACGATAGGAGGCCCAGCGCGATAAACACGTTGATGACGCCGGGGCCCAGGACGAACATTATCCCGATTGCGAATAGCAGCTCCGGGAACGCGGCGAATATCTCTATGGCGCGCGATACGACCGTATCAGCCAGCCCGCCGTAGTACCCGGCGAGCGATCCCAAGAGCACCCCGATGCTGCAAGCTATCAACTGCGAGACGAAGCCCACGCTCAGCGAAATTCTTGCGCCGTAGATGATCCGCGACAGGATGTCCCGCCCCATCTCGTCAGTGCCCAGCAGATGCTTGCGGCCGGGTCCCTGAAGGCTGTCGGCCAGAACCTGCTCCGTGGGATCGTACGGCGCGAGCCAGGGGGCGAATATTGCCGAGACGATCAGGAGCGCCAGCACCAGGAGCGAGAGGATGACGAGCTTGTTGCCGCTCATCCGAACGACGCTGTCGACGAAAAACCCGCCGCTCGCGGACTCGCCCGTGCTCATGTCATGCATCTGATCCGGCATGTTTCCGTCCGTCGGGACCGGCACGTCAGTCCCCCCTGGCATATCGTATGCGCGGGTCGATGAAGGCGTAGGAGATGTCCACGACAAGGTTCGAGACGACGAAGACGACCGCCACGTAGAGCACGGTCCCCTGCAGCATGGGCAGGTCCCTCATAAGGATGCTGTCAACCATCAGCTTGCCGATGCCTGGTATGGAGAACACCCACTCCGTCAGCATCGAGCCCGCGAGCAGGTTGCCCAGCTCAGTGCCGGCCAGGGTAATGATGGGAATCAGGGCGTTTTTGAGCGCGTGCTTCAGGATTACGACCCTCTCGGCAAGCCCCTTGGCCCGAGCGGTGCGGATGTAGTCCTGCCCTATCACCTCCAACATGCTGGTGCGCGTCACGCGGGATATCGAGGCCACGTAGCGCAGGCCGAGGGCGATTGCCGGGAGCACGAAGCTGTTGGGGGACCGGATGCCGCTTATCGGGAACAGCCCAAGCCTGAGCCCGAAGACCATCTGGAGTATTATCGCCACCCAGAAGACGGGGGCCGAGATGCCGAGTACCGCCCCCCCCCTGATCAGCGAGTCGAACACCCTGCCCCTCTGAAGGGCCGAGGCCACGCCCAGCGAGATCCCAACGACCATCGCTATCGCGTAGGCGGAGGAGGCCAGTCGCAGCGTCACTCCGAATCGTCTGGAGAGGGCCGTCATGACCGGCTCCTTCGTAAAGTACGATCTCCCGAGGTCAAGGCGCGCCGCGCCGGCGACGAAGTTCAGATATTGCGTCGTCTTGGGCTTGTCCAGCCCCATCTCGCGCCTGATGCGTTCAACGGCCTCCGGCGTCGCGCGCTTTTCGAGCATCAGAAGGACGGGGTCCCCCGGCACGACGTTCATGAGGATGAACGTCACGAGGGAGATCCCCAGCAGCACGATAAAAGTTTGCGACAGTCTCTTCAGAATATAAGAGGCCACTCCATACCCCCGCTCCCGCCGAATTTATTGCAGGCGAGCCATACCGGACTCCTCACCTCTCTATGTAGGCGTCGAAGAAGTGAAACGTGTTGTCCGGGCTCTTGTGCAGGTCCTTCACGTAGGGCTTGCACAAGTAGAACATGTTCTCGTGGAAGAGGGGCACGACGGCAAAGTCAACTCGCGAGGCCAGCCGGTCGGCCTTTTTATAGAGATCCTCCCTCTTGGCCGAGTCGCTCGTGGAGCGCGCGTCGTCCAGCAGCTTGTCGAACTCCGGGCTGTTGTAGTTGTTGGAGAGCGTCCTGGCGTTCGAGGAGTAGAGGTACGAGTTGATAAACCCGTCCGGGTCCGGGAAGTCCGTGTACCAGGTGCCGATATAAAGAGGTATCTTGCCGGACCTGCGAATGTCCGACCACGATGCGGCGTCCACCTGCACTATGTTGATCGAGATACCTATCTCCCTGAGCTGGCTCTGGATGGCCAGCAGGGTGCGTCCGGGCGTGCCGTTCATCTGCTCGCTGCGGATGTAGCCGTCCACCTCGAATCCATCCCCGTAGCCCGCCTCCGCCATCAATTGCTTCGCCCGCTCCACGTCGCGCTCGTAAGCAGGTACCGTCCCGTCAAAACCAAGCATGGACGGCGGGATGAACGTGGTCGCGAGGGAGACCGTGTCGTTCATGAGGTCGCTGACCAGGACTTTTCTGTCGACCGCCAGGCTTATGGCCTCGCGCACCTTGACGTTGCCCAGGCGTTCGTCCTGGAGGTTCGGGCTGACGAAGATCGTGCCCTGCGGCGTGTAGGAGCCTATCTCCGAGGAGAGGCGGCTCTTCGAGTACTCGGGGTAGAGGGTGGCGTCGAGCTGTATTACGTCAAGGTTGCCGCTCTCGTACTCCATGCGTCTCGTGTTGGGGTCCTCCACGAAGATGAAGTCGATCGCGTCGAGCTTCGGCTTGGTCCCGTGATAATCCTCGAATCGCTCGACATAAAAGCCGTTGTCCGCGTCGAACTTCGTGATCTTGTACGGCCCAGTGCCGAAGTATGTCGTGAGCCCCCAGTCCTTTCCCGCCTCGCGGCAGGCCTTCTCGGGGTATATTGTGCCGTAGGACGTGCCGATGCTCGCCAGGAACGGCGCGTAGGGATTTTCCAGCGTTATCTCGAAGTTGAGGTCGTCTATGATCTTGAACCCCGCTAGCTCGGTGGCCTTGCCCGCCAGCATGTCCTTGGCCCCGACGATCATGTCCGCGATGTAGGAGTTGATGGCCCCGTTCTCCGGTATGAACATCCGCTCGAATGAGAACTTCACGTCGGACGCCTTCAGGGTCGTCCCGTCGTGGAATTTTATCCCGGGCTTCAGCTCGAAGCGGTAGACGCGCCCGTCGTCCGTTGGGGTTGGCAGGCTCTTCACGAGCACCGGTATCAGCTTCATGGTGTAGTCGAACATCATAAGCGGCTCGGCGACGTGGTCGGAGATGTCCATGACCCAGGGGTACGTGTTGAACTGCATGTCGAGCGTCGACCTCATGTTGATCGCGCCATAGCGGAGAACTTGTTTCTCCGCTGCATCCGAGCGGACCGCCCCAAAGAGGAGCGCTGCCGCCAGAATAACTGAAACCGCGCCTGATCCGATTTTCTTCATGTCCAGCGCCTCCTATTTCTCGATGTCCGTGTTGAAAAAGTGAAATATGTATATGGGGCTGACCTTGAAATTTTTCACGTAGGGCTTCGCCACGTAGTACATCGTCTCGTTGTAAAGGGGGATTACCGAGTAGTCGACTCGGGTGGCGAGCCTGTCGGCCTCCTTGTAGAGCTCTTCTCTCCTGCCCATGTCCGAGATGGCCCGCGCCTCGTCCAGGAGCTTGTCGAACTCCGCGCTGCGGTAGCCGTTGGAGAGCAGCTTGGAGTTGGACGAGTGCAGCAGGGAGTAGATGAACCCGTCCGGGTCCGCGAAGTCCGCGTACCAAGTGCCTATGTACAGGGGGATCGTGCCGGCCTTGCGCGTCTCGTACCAGCTCGCGGCGTCCACCTGGGTTATCTTCAGATCTATGCCTACCGCCTTGAGTTGATTCTGCAGCGCCAGCAGGGTGCGCCCCGCCACGCTGTTTATGACGGTGCTGCGGATGACGCCCTCCACCTCGAAGCCGTCCGGCAGACCGGCCTCCGCGAGCAGCGCCTTGGCCTTCTCCACGTTGTACTCGTAGAGGGGAGCGTCCTTGTTGTAGCCCAGCATGCCGGGGGTGAGGAACGTCGTGGCCTGCTTCACCGTGCCCTTCAGGAGGTCGCGGACCAGTACCTCCCTGTCGACGGCGTAGGAGATAGCCTCCCGGACCTTCGCGTTATTCAGGGGCTCGAAATCCTGGTTGGGGTTGATGAATATGGTCCCCATTGGCGTGAACTCGCCTATCTGGGGTCCCAGCACCGGGTCGGCGGCGTACTCGGGGTACATCGGCGCGTCGAGCCACAGGACGTCTATGTTGCCGCGCTCGTACTCGAGCCGCCGCGTGTTCGGGTCGTCTATCAGCACGAACTCGATTCCGTCGAGCTTGGGGGCGGGCCCGTGGTAATCCTCGAACCTCTCCGTGACGATGACGCTGTCGAGGTCGAGCTTCGTTATCTTAAACGGACCGCTGCCGATGAACGTTGTGAGCCCCCAGTCCTTCCCCGCCGCCTCGCATGCCTCCTCCGGGTATATCCCGACGTATGACGTCGCAAGTGCCGACAGGAACGGCGCGTAGGGGTATTCGAGGGTCACCTCGAACGTCAGGTCGTCGATGATTTTAAATCCGGCGAGGGACTCGGCGCGTCCGGCGAGCATGTCCTTGGCCCCCACGATCATGTCGCAGACCCAGGTCATGACGTGCCCTGTGGATGGCCTGAACACCCGCTCGAGCGAGTACTTCACGTCCGACGCAGTGAGGTCCGTCCCGTCGTGAAACTTTATGCCGGGCTTCAGCTCGAACCGATATAGCTTTCCGTCGTCCGTGGGCGCAGGCAGCTCCTTTATGAGCAGGGGGAGCAGGTTCATGTCGTCGTCGTACCTGGTCAGGGTGTCTATGACGTGGTCGGATATGTCCATCACCATGTTGAATGTGTTGAGGTGCATGTCGAGCGCGATGTGCATCGGCACAGCGCCGTAACGCAGTATTTTTTTGGG
>JAISRP010000018.1 GCA_031273585.1 Synergistaceae bacterium | reverse complement strand
TTCCTCGCCACATCCGGCCCCCAGCGGTCCGAGGCGCGGAGCATCGCCTCCGGCGTATTCCACTGCCTCTTGGCCACTTCGTCAGAGTTTATCACATTGGCGCCCATTCCGCGCCATATCCTGGAGAGGGTGCTCTTACCAGCTCCAACGTCTCCTGTGAGAGCCACTATAAACATCGCCACCACCCTTTTTTGTCCTGTCGTCGACCGCAACGTCGTCCGGCAGCTCCGATATGAACCTGGAGAACCCGGACCTCTGAAAACCGCCGAAGATCAGCCTGCTCATGACGCCCGACATATAGAGCCGCTCGCGGGCCCTCGTCATCCCCACGTAGCAGAGCCTGCGCTCCTCCTCGATGCCGCCCGGCTCGTCTATCGACCGGGCGCTCGGAAAAATTCCCTCCTCGAAGCCGACTATGAACACGACGGGGAACTCGAGTCCCTTGGCCGCGTGCAGCGTCAGGAGGTTTACCTGCGACCCGGTCTCGCTGCCGGACTCCTGGTCGGTAAAGAGCGCCATCTCGGCCAGCGCCTCCGATATGCCCCCGTCGCCCGGCATTATAGAGAGCAGCTCCAGCACGTTCTCCAGCCGCTCCTCCCAGTCGTCTGGAAATTCATCCCTGAGATAGTCCTCGTAGCCGCCGCCCTGCAAAATGTAGTTTACGGCCTGCTCGAGGTTCTCAGTTTCCAGGATTCGGAGCATGACCACGGCGAGGGACGCGGCCCCCTGCCCGGCGCGCCCCTTCAGTGGCGGGTTGCGCTTCATCTCGTCCCATACCCTGGCGGGCTCGCCATCCGCTGCGGCCAGATAATCCTCGAGGGACAGAACGCCCTTCTTCCCAAGCCCACGGGCCGGCACGTTCGCCACGCGACCGAGGGATGCGGCATCCCTCGGGTTGAAGGCCAGGCGCAGCATCGACACCACGTCCTTGACCTCGCGCCTGTCGAAGAACGCGACGCCCCGGATCACCCTGTAGGGGATGCTCCGTTCGAGCAGCGCCTGCTCATACCCCCTGGACAGCGCGTTCATCCTGTAGAGCACGGCAATCTCGCCGTAGTCGTAACCGTCTATGACGAGGCGCTCTATTTCGTCAGCTATGAAGGCCGACTCGTCCTTTTCGTTCAGGGCGAGTATGACGTGCACCGCGTCCCCCAGCTCGGAGGACGTCCAGAGGTTCTTCGCCCTCCTGCCGCCGTTGCGCCGTATCACGGCGTTGGCGGCGCCCAGGATGTTCGACGTCGATCTGTAGTTCTGGTCCAGGACGACGACCCTGGCTCCGGGAAAATCCTCCTCGAAGCGCATAATGAGAGACATGTCGGCGCCGCGCCACCCGTATATGGACTGATCGGGGTCGCCCACGACCATCAGATTTCCGCCTGATGCAAGGAGTCTTAACAGAAGGTACTGCGGCGTGTTGACGTCCTGATATTCGTCCACCAGGACCCAGTCCAGCCTCGCCCTCTCGCGCTCGAGCACCTCCCTGTCCGTCGAGAGTATGTGGAGCGGCAGGATCATCAGGTCGTCGAAGTCGAGCGCTCCTTGACGCATCAGGCCCCTCTGATATCCCTCGTACAGGGGCCGCCACTTCTCCTCCAGGTCGGGATTGAGGGATTCCGGGTCACAGCCGGCCTTGCCCCTCGATATCCTGTCCATCAGGTAGCCCGCGTCGTACTGACGAATGTCTATGCCGAGGTCGCGAGCCGCTCGCTTCACCGCGTTTCTGCTGTCGCCCCTGTCGAAGATGACGAACGACCGCCTGTAGCCCATGGCCTCGAGGCAGGGCGCGTTGCGATAGAGGAACCTGAGGCCGAACGAGTGAAACGTCGACACCTGCATCCCCCCCAGGTCCATACCCATCAGAGAGCGGACACGATCCAGCATCTCGCGCGCCGCCCTGTTCGTGAAGGTGAGGGCCAGTATGCGGCTAGGGGACACGCCCCTCTCCCCTATGAGCCACGCTATCTTGGCCGCGAGGACCCTGGTCTTGCCGCTTCCAGCGCCGGCTAATACCAGCTCCGGGCCGTCGCACCACCTGACGGCCTCGGCCTGCTTAGGGTTGAGGGATTTAAGCAAATTCACCGAACGGCCTGGCATCCCGCGCCCTCCTCGCAGACACAGTTAGGGGAGGGGGCAGAAGCCTCCCTCCCCGACTCGGCGTGCTCCGCCCTCACTCCTGCGGCTCCAGCAGTCCATACCCTCCGTCGTTGCGCCTGTAGACGACGTTGAAGTCGCCGCTCTCCCCGTTGCGGAAGAGGAAAAAGCTGTGGCCCAGCAGGTCCATCTGACGAGTGGCCTCGGCAGGGAGCATCACAGTCACGGGGAATCGCTTGCGCTTCACGATCTCCGTGGGGCTCATGTCGTCATCGTCCCTGTTGTCGCCGAATATGCCGGCCGGCAGGTCGAACGAGATGTCGGGGGTCTTTATATGGGTGCGGTCCTTCAGATAATCCTTATGCCTCTTGACCTGGCGCTCTATGTTCTTCAGCGCCTTGTCGAACGCCTTGCGCATATCTGGCGAGTGATCCTCGCCCCTCATGACTAGCCCGTTGACGTTGGCCGTGATCTCCACGATGTTCATGCCCCGCTTGTAATCGAGCACGATCTGAACGTCCGAGATCTTGTTGAAAAATTTCTCGATCTTGGCGAGCTTCTTCTCCATGAGGTCCTTCATATCATCCGACGCATCGGCGTTACGAGTGACGAACCTGATATCCATGGCCACCCCTCCTCTATTTTTATGTGCTCCGCTCAAATCCTCCTGCTCTGGATTTTATCATTACAACCTGCGCCCCGCAACGAGATATTTTACCCCCAGGCAAGGACTGATTCGGGCGTATTGTCAACATTTGACACGAACGCAAGCGCATGATAGTATTTCATCATCCTAGGAAGGGAGGAATCCGCCGATGTCGTTGCCAAGCACGAAGGACGAGGCCGTAATTATAATTAGCAGCGCGGTTCCCCCTCTCGGGATCGGCGATTAACGCCGCTTAAACCCGCAAGAGAGGACGGAGCCCTTCGAGCAGCCAGGAGGGCTCCGTTTTTGTACTGCCAAATTCACGGGCGGGACCTTGGGGCGCCGCCCCAAACCCCGCCAGGGAGCAGCGCTCCCTGGACCCTTTTTTCATTTTTTTTGTT
>JAISRP010000197.1 GCA_031273585.1 Synergistaceae bacterium | reverse complement strand
CCGGGCGAGACCGAGTTCGAGCGCCACAGGCGCAAGCTGGAACGCCGCATAAAACATATCGAGCGCAGGTTGGGCGACGTGCGGAACAGAAGGGGAAGGAACAGATACCGCAGATCGAGGGAGGGTGTTGGAATAGTCTCCCTCGCGGGTTATACTAACAGCGGAAAGTCAACCTTGCTTCGCGCGCTGTCGCGAGATCCCGGGATAGTAGCGGAGGACAGGCTCTTTTCGACGCTCGATACGGTGATACGAAGGGTGGCTAGTCCGGGCGGAGGTTCGTTTCTCCTCTCGGACACGGTCGGTTTTATACGCAATCTGCCGACCGAGCTGGTCGCGGCCTTCCGCTCCACGCTCGAGGAGGTGACCGAGGCGGACCTGCTGTACGTCGTGCTGGACGCGGCCGCCCCAGAGCCCATGACGAGCTTCGAGGTCGTGTTGAAAACCCTGGACGATATTGGGGCGGGCGAGATACCTCGCATTGTTATACTGAACAAGATGGACAGGGCCGGCGAGAACGCGGTCTTCGTCCAGGCGGAGCTCGCCTCGAGGGGCGAGGAGACGGCGCGCGTCAGCGCAATCTCCGGCGAGGGGCTGCCGGAGTTAACGGAGAGGACGTGCGAGAGGCTGATGTCAATCAAGGAGAAATCCACAGGAACGGAACCCGCCGCGTCCCGCGGTTTCGTGCGGAGTTGATCGGATATGTATGTGAGCATGACCGGATTTTGCAGCGCCTCCCTGACCCGGGAGTGGGGGACGATATCGCTCGAGTTATCCAGCGTCAACCACAGGTATCAGGAGATATACGCGCGGCTCCCGAGGGAGCTTGCGTCGTGGGAGCCCTGGTTTCATCAGAAACTGCGGGGGCTTTACAGGAGGGGCAAGGTGCAGGCGCGGGTCGATATAATGTGGGATGCCGCATCCCTTGCCGTCTCGCTGGACAGGGACGTCCTGGTCCGTTACTACAGGGAGCTCTCGGAGGCGCGGAAGGCCCTCGGGGCAGGAGGCAGGATACGCCTGGACGCGCTCCTGAATCTCCCGGGAGTCCTGGACACGCAGGAGAGGGTCCGGTTCACTCACGGCGAGGGGGCGGAGGAGATACTGACGGAGCTGCTCGGCAAAGCGGCCCGCGGCTGGAACGATATGAGAGCCCTGGAGGGCGGTCACCTGGAGACAGAGATAAACGTGCATCTCGAGCGCCTGGAGGGACGCATACGGACCATTGGGGAGATGTGGAAAAAATCGGCAGACGCCGCGTTCGAGGCGATGAAGGTACGGCTCGTCTCCGCGCTCGAGGCGGCAAATCTGCCGGCATTGGAGGATTCCAGGATGGCTCAGGAGGCCGTCATAATCGCCGACCGATGGGACATATCGGAGGAGCTGGCCAGGATGAAGAGCCACATAGCCAAGTTCAGGAAATCAGGGGCGTCCGAGGAGTCGGTCGGGCGCAAGCTCGACTTTCTGGTGCAGGAGATGAACCGGGAGGTCAACACGATCAACTCCAAAGTTGCGGATCCCGAAATACGCTGGGAGGCCGTCGAGGCGAAGACCTCCCTGGAGCGCATCCGCGAGCAGATCCAGAATCTGGAGTGAGATGATACCGGGATGACCAGCAGGCTCGTTCACATAGGATTTGGGAACATGGTCGTAGCGGATCGCGTCGTCGCGATAATAAGCCCCTCGAGCGCGCCCATAAGGCGGATGCGCGAGGAGGCGCGGGAGGCCGGCCTTCTGGTGGATGCCACCCAGGGGCGGAAGACGAGGGCCGTGCTGGTGATGGACAGCAGACACGTCGTGATATCCGCCATCCAGCCCGAGACGATATCCGCGAGGTTCGAGGACGCGTCGAGCGAGGATGTCCCGGAGGACTTGCGATGACGGAGGCAGCCTGCGGGACGAAGGGACTGCTCTTCGTGCTCTCCGGTCCGGCCGGAGCCGGGAAGGGGACTCTCAGGAAAATTCTTTTCGACGAGCTGCCGGGCCTCTTCTATTCGATATCCTGCACGACGAGACCGATGCGCCTCGGCGAGACGGATGGAGCGGACTATCACTTCATCACGAAGGACCGGTTTTACGAGCTCGTCCGGGAGGGCGCCTTCCTCGAGTGGGCCGAGGTGCATGGGAACATGTACGGGACGAGAAGGGCGGACGTGGAGGAGTGCCTCGGACGAGGGGACGATATGGTGCTCGAGATAGACGTGAACGGCAGCGTCGCGGTCAAGAAGGAGATGCCAGACGCCATCAGGATATTCATAACGGCCCTGTCCCTGGATACGCTCTACAACAGGTTGGAGGGCAGGGGCACCGAGACCGTGGACCAGATGATGCTCCGAATGCGCAACGCGGAGGTCGAGATGAAGTTCTCTGACAAGTTCGAGCACATCATCGTGAACGACGACCTCGAGACCGCTTCAAAGGAGCTTCTGGACATAGTGAGGGGATACAGGTCCCAACGACACAACCGGGGGGGGTAATCGGAGTGATCTACACCGACCTTGAGAAAATTTTCAGCACGACGGACATAGAGAACAAGTACGCGCTCGCTATGATAGTCTCGACCCGCGCGCGCCAGCTCAGCGAGCAGAAGGGGAGGCTTCTCGACGGAGAGGGCAGCGAGAGGTACATAACTTACGCGATAGAGGAGATAGAGGACGATCACCTCAGGATCTCGACGGCAGCACAGGCCGAATCATCCCGGGCGGAGGGCGCCCCGGACGGCGGGACGGAACAGGACAATGACGCCAAAGTGGGCGCGGAATAAAAAGATCCTGCTCGGGGTAAGCGGCGGCATAGCGGCCTATAAGACCTGCGAGCTCGTCCGCGCGTTTATGAAGTCCGGCTGCGAGGTGGAGACAATCCTCACCGACGCCGCCGCAAAGCTGGTTTCGCCCTTAACCCTCTCCACACTCTCGAAGAGGAGGGTCTGGCGGAACGCCGACCTGCTGTCCGACGAACTGGGTTGGAGGATACCGCACATTACGCTGACCGACTGGGCGGACGTCATGGTGATAGCCCCCTGCACCGCCAACGCCCTGCGCATGGCGGCCTCGGGGGATTCCAGCACCCTGCTGGGGGCGGCCATGCTGGCCTGCGGCGTCCCGATGGTGCTGTTTCCCGCCATGAACTCTCGAATGTGGGCAAATCCGGCGACAAGGGGCAGCGCGCGCGCGCTCGAGGCGCTCGGACGCAGGGTGGTGGACCCGGATTCGGGGCCGCTCGCCTGCGGTTACGAGGGGAAAGGGCGCCTGCCCTCGACGGACGTGATCTTAGACGAGACGTGGGCCGCGATCTGTCCCACGCGGGATTTCACCGGCAGGCGCGTGCTGATAACGGCCGGCCCGACGCACGAGTACCTCGACCCGGTGAGGTTCATATCCAACCCGAGCAGCGGCAGGATGGGATACGAGCTCGCCTCCGAGGCCATGTGCCGCGGGGCGGACGTCGTACTCGTCTCCGGCCCCTCGCACGAGAGGGTTCCGTCCGGGGTGAGGGTCATAAACGTCACCAGCGCCCTCGAGATGCTGGACGCCTGCCTGGCGGAGCTGCCCAATTCCGACGTGATCATAAAGGCGGCCGCGGTCGGCGATTACAGGGCAAGCGTCGCGGCGCCGCAGAAGATAAAGCGCGAACATTCAGGCGGCATCACGGTCGAGCTCGTTCAGAACCCGGATATCGCGAGCGAGATCTCCTCCAGGCGGCGGCCCGGCCAGATCTTAGTCGGGTTCGCGGCCGAGACGGAGAACGTGGAGGAGAACGCCGTTGCGAAGATCGCCCGCAAGGGGCTCGACATGATAGTAGCAAACGACGTGTCCGCGGACTCATCCGGGTTCGCGGTCGAGACGAACAGCGTGAGGCTGTACTTCCGTGAGCCCCTCAACCCGCCCGGCCCCAGGTCGTTCTCCGGCAGCAAGCGCGA
>JAISRP010000352.1 GCA_031273585.1 Synergistaceae bacterium | reverse complement strand
CCCCGATGTGTTTCTCCTGAAACTCGTGCCCGGGATGAGCCCCGGTATATTCGGCGCGCTCCGAGGCATGGGCTGCAGGGGGATCGTGCTCGAGGCGTTCGGCGTCGGCGGGATCAACTACGCGGGCCGCAGCCTCATTCCGGAGGTGAGCGCCGCGTCCGGCGCCGGCATCCCCGTCGTCGTGTGCAGCCAGTGCCTTCATGAACGGACGGACCTCTCGGTCTACGAGGCAGGCGCAATGCTTCTGAGGGCAGGGGTCATCGGCGGGGCGGACATGACGACCGAGTCTGCCGTGGTGAAGCTGATGTGGGCCCTCGGCAGGACCGGGGACGTGAAGGAGATAGCCCGGATATTCGCCTCGAACTACGCGGGGGAGATCGACCCCAGCCTGTGCTCCCATCGAATCTAAAATCATCCCTGACCATCATGCAGAGGATCGTGGGCTCCGCCCACACCCGCCGGGGGACCAGTCCCCCGGGCCCCCGTCTGTTTTTTTGTTTTCGCCCTGCGGGCGAAAACAAAAAAACTTGTTGGAGGTCCATGAGGCAGTGTCTCAAACGCGGGATTTGGGGCGGAGCCCCAAGGTCCTGCGCTCGGATTTGGGTTCTTGGCATATCGGCATAAACCCGCTATAATGTCTCCGCCCTTGGGGTGTAGCCAAGCGGCAAGGCAGCGGACTTTGGATCCGCCATCGATGGTTCGAATCCATCCACCCCAGCCAAAGTAAGTGGATGGGGAAGTCAGGCGGCTTCCTCATTATATTTGCGTTTGTCTTTGTGAGCGCGGGCGCGCTCTGAGGGGAGTGTTGTGTGGCAATGAGCATCGATTCGCAATCCCTGGGTGTGTTGATACTGGCTGCCGGCAAGGGAACCAGGATGCACAGCGAAAAGCCTAAGGTTCTGCAGTCCCTTCTCGAAGAGCCGGTCGTCTATTATCCCCTCAAAGCGGCGCACGACGCCGGGCTGCGGAACATAGCGGTTCTCGTCGGGCACATGGGGGAGATGGTGGAGTCCTACATCAGGGAGGAGTGGAGCGGAGTAGAGGTAATCTGGCAGTTGGAGCAGCTTGGCACCGGACACGCACTGATGGTCGCGAGGGACTGGTGGAGCCGGTTCGACGACGTGATGGTGCTGTACGGCGACGTGCCGCTGGTCCGGTCGGAGACGCTCTCCGGACTCGTTGAGAGACACTTCGCAGAGGGACCCCAGTGCACGTTCCTCAGCACGGTGGTGGACAATCCCTCAGGCTACGGGAGGGTCGTCCGCCTCGCGGACGGCGGGGTCAGGATAGTCGAGGACAAGGACGCGCTCGAGGACGAACTCGAGATAAACGAGATAAACGCAGGCGTATACATGTTCTCCTGCAGAGCCCTGTCGGTTGCCATAAGCCAGGTGGGGCGCAAGAACGCGGTCGGGGAGTACTATCTCCCGGACGCGATCCACATGATCGGGGAGACGGAGGGCGACGTCAACGTCATTATATGCGACGACGACAGGGAGCTTATCGGAGTCAACACGCCGCTCGATCTCGCGGAGACGTCGCGTGAGCTCAACAGAAGGATGATACAGCGCCACATGATGAACGGGCTCAAGTGCATGGACCCGGGATCGACGTGGATAGGGCCGAGGGTGGAGTTCGACGAGGACGTCTTTCTCGAGCCCGGCGTCCAGATATGGGGGAGCTCTCGCCTGTCGAACGGTTCCAGGGTGGGGGCCTACTCGACGCTTCGCGACGTGAAGTTGGGGGAGCACAGCGTCGTGATCGGCCCCTCGGTCATAAGCGACTCCGATATAGGGGATAGGGCCGTCATCGGGCCGTTCGCGGTCCTGAGGGGCGGCGTCGTCCTGAAGGATGACGCCAGAGTCGGGCGCTTCGTCGAGCTGAAGAACAGCGTCGTCGCGGAGCGTGCGAAGATCCCGCACCTCTCGTACGTCGGGGACGCCGGGATAGGGGCCGACACGAACATAGGCGCAGGGACGGTCACGTGCAACTACGACGGCCGGAGGAAATACAGGACTAACATAGGGACAGGGTGCTTCGTGGGCAGCGACACGATGCTGGTAGCTCCGGTGTCGATGGGCGATAACTCGTCCACAGCGGCCGGTTCTATAATAACGAAGGACGTTCCGGATGGCGCAATGGCCATATCCAGATCCCGTCAGACTAACATCGACAACTGGTACGAGAGGAAGAATATCTCCCGAGTATCGGGCGAAGATGGCGACAAGGAGGGTTGACCTTCATGGAGGCTTCTTCGAGGGACATAAAGGTCTTCTCGGGCAGCGCGCACGAGTCGTTCGCCAGGGAGATATGCTCCAAGCTGGGGGTTCCGATGGCGGAGAGGAAGATCTTCCGCTTCTCCGACGGGGAGGTTGGCCTCTCGCTCCAGGAGAGCGTCAGGGGGGCGGACGTGTTCATCATTCAGCCCACATGCCAGCCCGTCAACGAGAATTTGATGGAACTGCTCATACTGGTGGACGCCATGAAGCGGGCCTCAGCGGGCAGGGTCAACGTCGTCCTGCCTTACTTCGGATACGCCAGGCAGGACCGCAAGGCGCGGGCGCGTGAACCTATAACGGCCAAGCTCGTGGCCAACCTGCTGCAGCACGCAGGAACCGACAGGGTAGTGACCGCGGACCTCCACGCCGGGCAGATTCAGGGCTTTTTTGACATCCCTGTCGATCATCTGACCGGGATACCGTTGCTGGCGTCCCACTTCAAGAAGATCCTGAAGGAGTCGCTCGGCGAGGGGAAGGTAGTGGTCGTCTCCCCCGACATAGGAGGCGTGGTCCGCGCGAGGAGCTTCGCCGAGGTCTTGAACGCGGAGCTTGCGATAGTCGATAAGCGCCGCTCGTACGACGTGGCGAATCAGAGCGAGGTCATGGACGTAATAGGCGAGGTGGACGGAAAGATAACGATACTCGTCGACGACATCATAGACACGGCCGGCAGCATCGTCAACGCCGCAAACGCGATGATAGGCCACGGGGCCGAGAGGGTGTACGCCTGCGCCGTCCACGGCGTGCTCTCGGGCGCCGCGATAAGCAGGATCCAGGGTTCGGCGATAGAGGAGATGGTGTTCACCGACACGATCCCCCTGTCAGAGGAGAAGAGCATTCCAAAGATAACCACGCTCACGATAGCGCCTCTCTTCGCGGAGGCCATACGCAGGATTCATCTCGATCATTCGATAAGCATCCTCTTTCAGCCGAAGCCGAGACGGAGGCAGGAGAGGGAGATGTAGCCGATTGAATAAATCGCGTGGAATTTTGCTGATGGCGATTGCATCGGCAACACATGTTTTAATCTTTACCCTTTAGGTTTTTAATTTTAAATTGCTATATAACGTCGGCACTGTACGGATTTCGATCAGGGCGTTCTTTCATACAATTTAAGGAGGAGTTTTCAGGTGGCAACGAAGGAAGCTGCAAAAATCAGGTTTACGAAGCGCGAGGCGACCGGCAAGGGAACGTGCCGCAAGCTCCGCTCAGCAGGGGTCATCCCGGCCGTGTTCTACGGCCCGGAGTACAAGGACAGCGTGGTCGGCACGGTTGAGGCCAGGGATATCTCGTCAGTGGCGGACTCCCCGAACTGGGAGACGAGCATGATCGACCTCGAGATGCCGGACGGCAGGGTGGAGATGGCTCTTCTCCGCAGCGTGCAGCGCCACGTAGTGAGTCAGAGAATACTTCACGTGGACCTCTACCAGCTCGTGAAGGGTCACAAGGTGAAGGTTGCGGTCCCGCTCAGGGTGATCAACAAGGACATATGCGCGGGGGTCAAGATGGGCGGAGTGCTCGAGCAGCCCTTCCGCGAGGTGGAGATAATGGTGCTCCCCCGCGAAATGCCGTCCGATATAATCCTGGACGCCGCTAAAATGGCAATGGGCAGCGAGATATTGATGAAGGACCTCGACCTGCCGGAGAGCGCGGAGCTCCTGTCGGCAGCGGACTCCACCGTCCTCCTCGTAACCCGCCCGAAGTCCCTCGCCGAGGCTCCGGCGGAGGATTCAATGGAGGAGAGCGCCGAGGTCGAGGTGGTCGGCAAGGGCAAGCGCAAGGAGGAAGAGCAGGCATAAAACCGCGCGCGGGACATTTACGAATGTCCCCGGACAGGGCTCTCCGGAGGGTGTGGACAGCGCTGCGATCTCGAATCCGCAGCCTTATGCATTTGGGGGAATTTTTTTGAGGATGGTAGTGGGACTCGGGAACCCGGGTCCCGAGTATGTATGGAGCAGGCACAACGCCGGATGGCTTGTCGTCGACTCGTTTGTACGTCGCATAGGACTCGAGGAGCCCCGCATGAAGTTCGGCGGGGCCTTTTGGCCTGCCTCCGACGTCGACGGGGCGCGAGTCGCGCTGCTGAAGCCGTTTACGTACATGAACCTGAGCGGGAAATCCGTGGTCATGGCGTCGAAGTATTACGGCATCCCCCCCGGCGACATCTTAGTTGTCCTTGACGAGGCGGCCCTGCCGTTCGGAAGCGTGAGGTACAGAGTTTCCGGGTCCGCTGGGGGACAGAAGGGCCTCATGTCGGTATTGGCCGAGCTAGGCACGCTCGACGTGCCGCGCATGAGGGTCGGGGTGGGGGCTCCGCCGCCTCGGGTCGACTTAACCGATTGGGTCCTCGGAAAATTTCCGGGGGAACAGAGGAAGATCTGGCCCGAGATAGAGGACCTCGCCTGGGATGGGCTGATCAAATGGCTCCGAGGCACATCCGGGGATGGCTTCACGCTGCGGGCCGGCGGGGACTGACGCGCGGTGGAGGGGGAGTCCTTCAACTGCCTGTCGGCATTCGACGCCGTAAAATGGCGGCGGAACGTGACGATGCACCTGCCAGTCGGCGGGGCCGCCCTGCCGTGGATATGCAGAGGCTTTGACCGGCCGCTTCTCTTAATACTGCCCAATTCAAGGAACGCCAGGGATTTTCTGTCCGACTCGGATTCGATGAGGTCATGCGCGGAAGTGCCGGAGACCTCTCTTCTCCCCGAGATCGCGATATCCTCGTACTCCGACGACCCGCACATGCTGCGAGCTCAGATGGCGGAGCGCGGCGAGGTAATGCACCGGTGGGCGGAGCGCGGCGGAATACTGCTCGCGACGCCCGGCGCGCTGGTGGGGCCGCTGTCGCTCGGAGGGGATCGCCTGTCGCTGGACAAGGGGGAGGCGGTCAGCAGGACCCGTCTGCTGGAGTGGCTCGGCGGCAGGGGGTACGAGAGGGCCGACATCGTCTGGGCGCCCGGTCAGTTCACGTACAGGGGCGGCATAGTGGACCTCTTCGACCCGAAGGACTCCTATCCGATGAGGGTGGAATTTTTTGACGAAGAGATAGAGAGCATGAGATTTTTTGCCACCGACACGCAAAGAAGCGTGAGGACCCTGACTCACGCTGAGATACACGCCCTGTCGTCGAGAAAGGGCGCGATCCTCCGCGATTTTTTCCCATCCGACATGCACGTGCTATTCGTAGAACCCGGAGAGCTCGAGACCGCGGCCGAGAACTACGCGTGGCTGCGGGCCGGCGTCCTGCGCGACTCCCGCGAGGGGGATGAGGAGGGGCTGGCGGGCTGGCGAGAGGTCGTCGGCATGATGGCCCTTTACCCCAGGCTCAGGGCCACCGCCAGCGCGGCGAAGGGCGAGTACAGGACCCAGATATCCGGCCTGCCGAACTTCCGCGGCAGGAGGCACGAGCTCGAGTCCTACTGCCGCGATCTCGAGTCGAGAAAAATATCCGTCTTCGTCCTGTCCGACTCCGAGCACTCAAGACAGTGGGCCGGGAGGCGCGGTTACTCCTCCGCGAGCGGCGCTATATCGGAGGGGTTCCTCGACACCGGGTCGAGGTTTGCCGTGATAGGCGACCTCGAGCTGTCGGGGCTGTCGCTCTCCGGCTCGTTCCGCGGGAGGTCGGTTCCGCTCGACTGGGGGGACAGACTTCTGCCGGGGCAGTGGGTCGTCCACGAGGACTACGGGGTTGCAAGGTACATGGGCTCTGAGCAGATAGAGGGTCCCGACGGCGTTCAGGAGTACCTGGTGCTGGAGTACGCCGAGGAGCGCAGGCTCAAGATTCCCGTCATGCAGTTCCACAGGATATCCAAGTACACGACGTACCCAGGCATGGAACCAGTTGCCGACAGCCTGAAGGGCGGGCGGTGGAAGAAGCTGTCCCAGCGGGCCAGGGAGCAGGCCGAGGAGACGGCGCGCCGCCTCATCGACGTCTACGCGAAGCGCGAGATCTCGAAGGGGCACGCGTTCACGGGCGACGCGGAGCAGGAGGCGGAGTTCGAGCGCACGTTTCCGTACAGGGAGACGGAGGACCAGCTCCGCGCGATCGGCGACGTGCTGCGCGACTTGAGACGCCCGACGCCGATGGATCGTCTGCTCGTGGGCGACGTTGGCTTCGGCAAGACCGAGGTGGCGCTTCGCGGGGCCGCGATGTGCGTGTTCGAGGGCAGGCAGGCGGCGCTGATGGCGCCCACAACCCTCCTGGCGCAGCAGCACTACGACACGTGGAGCGCGCGCTTCGATCCCTTCGCCGTCAGGGTGGAGGTCGTCTCACGCTTCGTCCCCCCGTCGAGGCAAAAAAAAATTCTGGCGGACGTCGCGGACGGCGCGGTCGACATCCTGATAGGCACGCACCGCCTGCTGAACGCCGGGATATCGTTCAGGGATCTGGGGCTGGTCATAGTTGACGAGGAGCACAGGTTCGGCGTCATGCACAAGGAGCATCTGAAGAGCCTGCATCCCGCGGTGGACGTCCTCATGCTGTCCGCCACCCCCATACCGCGCTCGCTTCACATGTCGCTGTCCGGCCTGAGGGACATGTCGGTCCTCGAGACGCCGCCCGGCAAACGCCTGCCCGTCATAACGGCGGTGGGGCCGTGGTCGGAGCCCCTCGTCAGGAATGCCGTGATAAGGGAGTATTCCCGGGGCGGACAGGTCTTCTACATTCACAACCGCGTGCAGAGCATCGACCGCGAGGCCATGATGATCCGGAGGCTCTTTCCGAAGCTGCGCATAGCGGTGGCGCACGGCAGGATGCCGGAACAGGAGCTGAAGGGCGCCATCGACAGGTTCGCGTCCGGCGAACTCGACCTGATCGTCTGCACAACAATAGTCGAGAGCGGGCTGGACATGCCTAGGGCAAATACCCTCATCGTGAGCGACGCTCAGGAGCTTGGCCTGGCCCAGATGCACCAGCTTAGGGGACGGGTAGGCAGGAGGGACGAGCAGGCGTTTGCCCTCTTCCTTCATCCAGCGGAGGCCTCGCTCACGAGGGAGGCGATGGAGCGCCTGGAGGCAATAGCGGCCCTCGGGGAATTTGGGGCGGGCTACGAGCTCGCGAAGAGGGACCTCGAGATACGCGGGGGCGGCGAGCTCGTCGGGACAGCCCAGCACGGCAACCTCGGAAAGGTCGGCTTTCAGCGATACTGCGATCTCCTTGAGGAGGCGATCCGAAGGGCTCGCGGCGACAGCCGGGGCCTGACCCAGGTGGAGGTCGGGATGCCGTCGGCCATACCGTTGGACTATCTGCCTCACGACAGCGTGAGGGTGGCGCTATACAGGAAGCTGCTGTGGACCCGGGAGCCGGCCGCCATCGACTCGCTCGAGGACGAGACCGTCGACAGATTCGGACCGATGCCGCCGGTGCTTCGCTTCCTCTTCGACGTGTCGAGGGTAAGATCGGTCGGCCCCGATTACGGAATAGCCAAAGTCCTCTGCGGGCGCGACGAGACGGTCGTTCAGTTCGACCCCGAGGGGCCTCTCTCCCATTCCGGGCCCCCTCAGGGCTGGTTCAGGAGGATGGACGGATACCTCGGCCCCGGCGGTCATGCCGCGCTCCACAGCCTCATGGCGCACCTCGCATCCCTCGGCGGGCGGGACCAGTAAGTAGGACCTTGGGGCGCCGCCCCAAGCCCCGCCAGGAGGCAGTGCCGCCTGGCCCACCGTCAAGTTTTTTTGATTTTCGCCCGGCGGGCGAAAATCCAAAAAAATAAAACGGGGGTCCCGGGGACTGGTCCCCCGGCGGGCGTGGGCGGAGCCCACGGTCCTCTGCCTGCGGTTTGGCGTCAAAAATCGGTACAAACCTCTGAAAAAAGTGTAATATCTGGTACAATAACTTTGAAGATGTGAATGCGCGAGGGGGCTGGTGTAATTTGGGATATCCCGGTTCGGGGACCTTTGACGATCTCGTCGGCATATTGGGTAAACTTCGCGCGCCCGGTGGGTGTCCGTGGGATGCTGAGCAGACCCTGGACAGCCTCCGCAGATATATCATAGAGGAGTCGCACGAGCTGGTCGAGGCGATAGAGGACGGCTCGGCGAGGGAGATAATGGAGGAGTGCGGGGACGTCATGCTTCAGGTCGTCTTCGTGTCGGCAATAGCTTCGGAGCTCGGGATGTTCGGCATCGGCGACGTGACGGAGGCCATCTGCTCCAAGCTCATCAAGCGCCACCCCCACGTGTTCGGGGATGTCAGGGTCGAGGGGTCTCTTGACGTCAGCCGCAACTGGGAGGCAATAAAGGCCTCCGAGCGGGCCGGACGTCGGGAGGACAGCTCGGCGATGGCGGGCATCCCAAGGGGTATGCCGTCATTGCTGCGCTCGCTCAGGATACAGGAGCGGGCGGCCAGAAAGGGTTTCGACTGGCCCCCGGGCGACGTCGATTCCGTGAGGGACAAGGTCCTCGAGGAGATCGGCGAGCTGAGGGCCGAGGTGGAGGGGACGGACCGCTCCGCAACGGCGGAGGAGCTTGGCGACGTGCTGTTCGCGGTCGTCAACATGGCGCGTCACCTGGGAATAGATCCGGAGAGCGCGCTTCAGGCCGCAAACACGAAGTTCGCGGCCCGCTTCCGCAGGGTCGAGGCCCAGGCGGAGGAGAAAAAAGTCAACATGGAGGATCTGCCTCTTGACGAGCTGGAGGTCATGTGGCAGGCGGCTAAAAGAGCCATAGCGGCCGGAGAGTGAATCACGGTCGATATCGAGGAGGAAACGAACATGTCGGAAGTAATTGATAAGATCCAGGTAGTCGTCGATTCTGAAATTCGTCCCATGCTGGAGTCGCATGGCGGAGGCATAGATCTCGTGGGTTTCGACGAGGAGAGCGGCATCCTGAGCGTCCAGCTCACAGGAGGCTGCTGCGGCTGCCCCGGGGCGCAGGCCACGATCCGCAACATGGTGGAGAGCGTCGTTCAGCGCACTGTGCCGGAGGTGAGGGAGGTCGTACGGGCATAGAGGGGTGAACGCGGCAGTGACGTCCCTGCCGTCGGAGGAGGTCATGTCGAGACTCCTCGGGGCGGGAGACGAAATTCTATCGGCCATAGAGGACCGCCTCGGGCTTCAGATCGTGGTCAGGGGCACGGAGGTTCGCATCCCAGACGACGACCCGGTGCTCGCGAGCAACCTCATCGACCTCCTTGGCCAGTTTGCGGAGATGACCGGCAGGGGTTCCCGTCCGTCCGGGGTGGAGGTGCGCTACGCGCTTGACGTGATCGCGGCAGGGCGCAGGCCCGATCTTCTGTCTCTGCTCGAGTCCACGATATGCGTCAGCAGCAGGGGCAGGCAGATACGGCCGTACACCAGCGGCCAGAAGGAGTACGTCGACGCGATCCGGGACAACGACGTGGTATTTGCCATAGGGCCGGCCGGCACGGGCAAGACGTTTCTGGCCGCCGCCGTCGCGGTCGCAGCCCTCAAGTCGTCGCGGACGAACAGGATAATTTTGGTGCGCCCCGTCGTCGAGGCGGGCGAACATCTGGGCTACCTGCCGGGGGACCTCCTCGAGAAGGTGCAGCCATATATAAGGCCGCTCTATGACGCGTTTTACGATCTGCTGGCCCCGGACCGCTTCAACAGGTATCTGGAGAAGGGGATCATCGAGATAGCGCCGCTCGCCTACATGAGGGGGCGCACCCTGAACAACAGCTTTATAATACTGGACGAGGCGCAGAATACCACGAAGGAGCAGATGAAGATGTTCCTGACGAGGCTGGGGCTCGGCTCGAAGGCCGTCCTCACGGGCGACGTGACTCAGGTCGACCTCCCCGGCAATAAGGTGTCGGGGCTCAGGGTAATAGGGGACATCCTGCGTGGCGTTCCGGGCATCGCGTTCTGCAACCTCACGAGTTACGACGTCGTGAGGCATGACATAGTCCAGAAAATCGTAAAGGCGTACGAGTCATACGAAAACGGCAAGGGGTACGGTCATGGCGAGGAATCGCAGGAACTTGTCTCTTAACTGGATCCGCGCCCTGATCTCCAGGGATCGGGACGACTCGGCGGGCGCGAGGCGCGTGGGGATTTCGCACATATTCCGGTTCGTCCTGGTGGCGAGCGTCGCCGTCATAGTCTCGCTCAGCTGGTTTTTGATAGACAGGAACGAGAGCTACAGGGTCGGCTCGCCGTCGCCGCGGACGTACCTGGCCCAGAGCTCAGCGCGGTTTGTGGACAGGACCGCCACGAGCGAGATGCGAAATCAGGCGGCGGATCAGATAGTCAACGTGAGGGTCAGAAACGAGAGGATGACCCAGGTCGTCCGCGAGCGCATCTCGGCTTTGAAGGAGAGCGGGGAGCTCGATTTTGCGCCACCGCAGGTCCTGGAGGTGTTAAACGGCGTCTCTGACGACGTCCGCTCGCAGATAATAGCGGCGGTCATAGATGTCGCGGAGAGGAACTACGACAAATCCATAAACTGGACCGAGCAGACCGGCGTGATATGGGACAGCCTGAGGCCGGTCGATATGCCGCAGGCGGACAAGAACATCGCGTTTCAGATCCTCGACTCGATGCTGGCGCCGACCGTGACGGAGGACCCGGAGATGACGGGCAGGCTCCGGGACGAGGTCAGCCAGAGGATACCGTCCGTGGTGAGGGAGATACGCCTGGGCGGGGTGGTGGTCCAGCAGGGGCAGACCGTGACGCCCGCCATCGCCGAGGTGCTCCGCAACCAGGGCTACCCGGACGCCGCCCTCCCGTGGAAGCACATGGTCTTCATCATCATCGTCACATTCGCGTGGTCGCACTGGCTCTCCTGGCTCTCGGGAAGGCTGGACAGCCCCCTCTCAGGGAAGGAGTGGATATACGTCGCGGTGATACTCCTGATCGACTGGAGCACCCAGAGGTGGCTCGCGAGGTGGGACATCGACTCCCTCTCGCTCCTGGTCTTGACCGGATGGCTCTTCATGACAGTGCCGACGACGTTCGCGTTTCACGTGGCCCTGGGGGGCGGGCTGATAGGGTATCTCATAGCCTTCCCCGGCATGACCTCCACCATAGCGGTGGGGTGCATCGTGTGCGGCGTCGCCTCGGGAGCGAGCATCCTCTACATGAGGGACACCTCGAGCCGGATAATGATCTGGCGCAACATATTCAGCCTAGGGCTATGCCTCACGTTCACATCGCTCTTCGTGAGGTGGGGGCTCGGGCTCGCCCTCAGCTGGGAGATGCTCGGAACGTATCTTGTCCTCTCGGCATTCTGGAGCAGCCTCGTCGTGGCGGTTCTTCCGCTCTGGGAGTCGGTCTTCGAGATAATATCCCCCCTCAGGCTGCTGGAGATGAGCCACCCATCCCAGCCCCTCTTAAAACGCCTTCAACTTGAGGCGCCGGGGACGTACCACCACACCATAACAGTCGGCACGATGGCGGAGGCCGTTGCGGACAAGCTGGGCATGAACGGGCTTCTGGTCAGGACCGGCGCGAACTACCACGACATAGGCAAGCTCAAGCGCCCTCATTACTTCGTAGAAAATCAGTCGTTCGGCGACAACATACACGACCGGCTCGCCCCTCAGGACTCGGCCAGGATAATCCTCTCGCACGTGGCGGATGGCCTCAGGCTTGCTGACGAGTACAAGCTGCCGGGGGGGATCAAGAACTTCATATCCGAACATCACGGCAAGACGTGCCTCGGCTACTTCTACAACAAGGCAGTGGCGGCGGACAGGGAGGCCGGGGGGGACGGTCAGAGGATAGACAGGGATGAGTACTGCTACCCCGGCCCGATCCCCCAGCGCCGGGAGACGGCGCTTCTCATGCTGGCGGATTCGATCGAGGCGGCGCTGAAGGGGCTGAAGAACCCGCTCGCGGGCAGGCCGGAGCTCGAGAAGATGGTCGGCGACGTCATCGACTCGAAGATAATAGCCCGTCAGTTCATCGACGTCGACTTCACTCTGAGGGATCTGAGCGCGATTAAAACCGCCTTCGTGGAGGTGCTCATGTCCATGTACCACACCCGAGAGGTAAAGCCTATAGCCTCCTCCGACGGAGAGAGGCCCGAGGACGCGGCGCGAAAAACCGACGCGGGGGATGCCGGGACAGGGACGCCGGACGAGGCTGATACCGGCAAACCCGAGGATGGCGAGAGGGGCGTCCCGGCCGGCTCCGCCGCGGCGACACAGGGCGCCGGGGGCGGCGTTGATCCTTAAACTTCTGCCGCCCGCCGGCGCTGAGCATCACGTCCCAGAGGCATTGGACGTGGCCGTCATGGAGTCCGAGATGGAGCGTTACCTTTCGTCAACCGAGCTGGGCGGGTATGAGGCGGTGAGCGTCGCCCTCTCGTTTGTGACGGACGACGAGATGGCCCGGCTCAACGCCCGCTATCGCGGCATCCCGGAGCCCACGGACGTGCTCTCCTTCCCCCTGTGGGAGGAGGGGGGCGTATTTTCGCCGCCGGCATGGGGGGACGATCTGCCGCTCGGCGATGTCGTAATCTCCCCGGAACGGGTCCGCCAGGATGCGCTCGATGCCGGCGCGTCCTACGAGGGGGAGATGGCGATGGCGGCGATCCACGGATTTCTGCACCTGATCGGCTTCGACCACGACACCGAGGAGCGAAGGGCCTCCATGTGGGAGGTGCAGGAGCGGCTGCGCGGAGCGTATCTGCTCAGGCGCGCGGGCGGCGAGAGCCGCACTGCTGAGAATTGGGAGGATTGATGTAGCGGTGAGTTCTGAACTTGTTGGCAGTATTGGCCTGCTGCTGTTGTTTCTTTTGATGTCGTTCTATTTCAGCACGACTGAGACTGCGATAACCGCAGCAGGAAAGATAAAGCTGAGGGCGCTCGAGAACGCTTATCCCGACAGAAAGGGCGGGTTTTCCTGGCTTGCGGACAACATACAGAAGTCCCTCACCGTCACGCTGGTCGGCAACAACGTCGTCAACATCGCCGCCAGCGCGATAGCGACGGCGCTGTTCACATCTTACTTCGGCGCAGCCTACGGCCCGCTCATAGCCATAGTCGTGATGACCACCTTAGTCGTGATATTCTGCGAGATACTTCCAAAGAACATAGCTATAGCCCACAAGGAGACGGTGATCTATCACTCGCTCCCCGCGCTTCGCATGTTCGGATTCGTCCTGGCTCCGATCATATACTTAGTTCAGCGCATCGTGTGGTTCATAGGACGCCTGATCGGACTCAGGCTCGACACGTACAGCTCGTTCGTGACGAGGGAGGACCTCGAGATAATGGTTCACGCGAGCGAGGAGTCCGGCGCGCTCGAGGAGGACGAGAGGCGGATGATCAACGGCGTCATATCGTTCGAGGAGACGCGGGTCTCGGAGATAATGGTCGCCCGGACGGACATGATGACCATACCGTCAGACACCACGGTCGAGAGGGCCTCCAGCGTGTTCCTGGAGAGCGGCCACTCGCGGGTGCCGGTGTACGAGCGCGAGCTGGACAAGATAACAGGGGTGCTGTACGTAAAGGACCTGCTCGGTCCGCTGTCGCTGGGGATGCTCGACGCGAGCGTGACCGACCTTCAGAGGGCCCCCCTCTTCATACCGGAGACGATCAAGACGGACGAGGCGTTCGAGCTCATGAAGAAGTCCAGGACTCACCTCGCCATCGTCGTGGACGAGTACGGAGGCACGGCGGGGCTCGTCACCCTGGAGGACCTCTTAGAGGAGATAGTGGGCGACATACAGGACGAGTACGACGACGAGATACCAGACGTCCTGTACGAGGGGAACGGGTCCTACCTGGTTCAGGGGTACGTCAACCTCGACGAGCTCTCCGAGGCCCTCGATTACGATTTCGAGTTCGACGACGTGGAGACCGTGGCGGGGATGCTCCTCACCCTGAAGGGCAACTTTCCCGAGGAGGGGGAATCCGTGACGTACGGCCCCTGGAGGATAAGCGCCGTGGAGGTCGTCGATCACAGGATACTGCAGGCGCGGATCGAGAACGCGGCGGACATTGGCGCGGAAGTCGCGCCTGGAGAAATATAAGGTGTCACGAAGGGAGGGTTGCCGATGGATGCGGACCGGTTCGAGGTTACGTTTGGGATAGCGCCGTCCGATCTCATGGAGAGGGCAGTGGAGTACAGGGCGAGGGCTTACGCGCCGTACTCCGGCTTTCTCGTGGGCGCCGCCATCCTGATCGAGGGAGGCAATATAATAGGCGGCTGCAACGTCGAGAACGCGAGCTACGGGATGACCCTGTGCGCGGAGCGCGTCGCCATGGCTAACGCTGTGGCGAGTGGATTCAGCGCGCCTCTGGCCATAGCTGTCGCGGCGGCTCCTGGGGTCTTCTGCCCGCCCTGCGGCGCTTGCAGGCAGTTTTTGTCGGAGTTCAACCCGCGCCTTGCAGTCGTCCTGATGAATGGCGCCGAGTACGAGATATACGGGTTGGACGACCTCCTGCCCCGAAACTTCAGCTTAAGGGGCGTGTCCGATGACTGACGGGGAGTTTCGCTCAGGGTTCGTCACCCTGGCGGGCAGGCCCAACGTCGGAAAATCGTCCATCATAAACGCGCTGATGCGCGAGAAGGTAGCGGCAGTGTCCAGCCACCCGCAGACGACCAGAAACGCGGTCCGATGCATACTCACGACAG
>JAISRP010000332.1 GCA_031273585.1 Synergistaceae bacterium | reverse complement strand
CTGCGGGCGAAAACAAAAAAAATAGGATGGGGGTCCGGGGGACCAGTCCCCCGGCGGGTGTGGGCGGAGCCCACGGTCTTCCGCCCGCGGGTTTGGCGCGCTTGTCTTGAGTTGATGACCGAGAGGAGAATGAGCAAAGGTGGAAATTCGCATCGAAAGAACGAAGCAGCCCAAAAAAAGGCCGACGGATCAGGAGATAGGCAGCATCGTCTTCGGGACCAGGTTCACCGACCACATGCTGCAGGTCGATTACCTGAAGGGCAAGGGCTGGCATAACGCCAGGATCGTGCCCTACGGCCCTCTGTCCATCGACCCGGCGTCGTGCTGTCTGCACTACGGGCAGTTGATATTCGAGGGGATGAAGGCGTACAAGACCTCGGACGGCAGCGTGGTCATGTTCCGCCCCGACCAGAACATGGCCCGCATGAACAAGAGCTGCGAGCGCATGTGCATACCCCAGATCGACGAGGCCGAGATGGTCAGGGCAATCGCGAAACTCGTGGAGGTAGACGAGGAATGGATACCGTCGCTGCCGGCTACCTCGCTGTACATACGCCCCTTTATCATGGCCGACGAGGCGTTTTTGGGCGTGCACCCCTCCGACTCCTACCTGCTCAACGTGATCCTCTCGCCGGTCGGAGCGTATTACAAGGAGGGCCTCGCGCCCGTCAGGATTTACGTGGAGAAGAACTACGTGCGCGCGGTCAGGGGCGGCACAGGTTTCGCGAAGTGCGCGGGCAACTATGCCTCCGCCCTCAAGTCGCAGGTGGAGGCCGAAAAGGAAGGGTACTCCCAGGTGCTGTGGCTCGACGGGCTCGAGGGAAGGTACATAGAGGAAGTAGGCGCGATGAACGTGTTCTTCGTGATAGACGGCACGGTCGTGACGCCTGAGCTCAACGGCAGCATCCTGCCAGGGATCACCCGCAAGTCGGTCATAGAGGTCCTCAAGGGCTGGAACATGCCAGTGGAGGAGAGGCGAATATCCATCGACGAACTCGCCCAGGCGCACAAGGACGGCCGCGTCGGGGAGGCCTTCGGCGCGGGCACGGCAGCCGTCATCTCGCCGATCGGAGAGCTGAAGTGGGGAGATACCGTCATGCACATCAGCGGCGGAAAGATCGGGGCGGTCTCGCAGAGGCTGTACGATGAGATCACCGGGATTCAGACCTGCACCAGGGAGGACCGGTTCGGCTGGGTGTACAAGGTTAAGTAGCGCCGCTCGTCTATTTCATGTCGTCGGGGTCCCGATTTTTTAAAATTGCGGGCCTCGACGAGTACCATAGTATGGGGTTGGGGACGAACGACGAGCGCCTCGGGCGTCCCCTCGGCCTCCAGGCGGCGTCGCCCTGGGGCGCTTCATCCTCGTGTGCCGGCGGAGTCCATGGCACGAAGAGCACGATGCTCAACGTGGCGGCAAACTTTTCCCTCTGACCGAATTTTCCCCCTTTTTTTCCTTTATCCATAAGGTACCCTCCTTCGATAAAGCAACATCCATCAGCTCCGGGTTCATTACGCCGAATCCGCGCATGGCATGTCATAATGGGAACGTCGATATATGTCTGGATCGCTTTTTGCCGTTATGGAGCCCGAGCGTCACGGGCTATAGACTTCACGCCACGCACCTGCCGTCCGCAGAGCCTCAGTCCCATCGTTCGGGACGCCGGCCGCAAGGGGCCTTAAAATTAGAAATTCTATTTTAGAGAGCTGATCATTTGATACGATGTTATTAATTATAAAATGGATATATAGCCTAATGTTAGTTATATATTCCTTCATTGTCGTTATAGTAAATTGTATAAGAAAATTCTTATTTGAAATCAGTATAATTACATATAAGTGACAGAATTATAAACAACACAGATTGAGAAGTTTATTATTTTCCCAAGTATGGCGGCATTGTCCAAAACCCGCAGGCATGACCTTGAGGCTCCGCCCCAAACCTCGCGCCTGCTGCCGGCTCCCTGCTCCCTTTTCACTTTTTTTGATTTTCGCCCGCAGTGCGAAAATCAAAAAAAGAAAACGGGGGTCCGGGGGACTGGTCCCCCGGCGGGCGTGGGCGGCGCCCACGGTCTTGAACCTGCGTTTTTGGAGGGCGTCGACAGGAGGGCGTCGTCGAGTTGACAAAATATGTGGCTGTCTTTAAAATTTTTGTGAAGCATCGAGGTCAGCGCTTGAACAAAATCGGAATCGGCCGGCTCTCAGGCGAGCGTTGCCCGGTGTTAAGCGAGTTGGCGCCGGCGAGCAAAAAAGGAGACTTGTTATCATGGCTAAGTACGTGACGTTCGGGGAGGTTATGCTGAGGCTGACGCCTCCCGGCTGCGAGGTGCTTCTTCAGACGCCGGAGCTGGTAGCGACGTTCGGCGGCGCCGAGGCCAACGTGGCGGTGTCGCTCGCCAACTACGGGGAGGACGTGGCTTACGTGACCGCCGCGCCGGCCAACCCCGTCGGCGACGCGATGATCAGGGAGATGAGGAGCTTCGGGGTCTGCACGAAGCACATCCGCCGGTCCGGCGAGAGGCTTGGCATTTACTTCACTGAGACTGGGTCCAACATGAGGCCTTCAAAGGTCGTCTACGACAGGGCTCACTCCTCCATAGCGCAGGTCAAGCCGGGTGATTTCGACTGGGGCGCTATATTCGATGGGGCGAAGTGGTTTCACACAACCGGAATCACGCCGGCCATCGCAGAAGGGACAGCCGAAGTGACCCTCGAGGCCGTCAGGGAGGCGCGTTCTCGCGGCCTCACCGTGTCCTGCGACCTCAACTACAGAAAAAAGCTGTGGAAGTGGGGCAAGACCCCGAAGGAGGTAATGTGCGAATTGACGCGCTCCGTCGATGTCCTCATCGCCAATGAGGAGGACTGCCAGAAGTGCCTCGGCATAGAGCTCGACGTCGACGTCACATCCGGGAAGCTGGACACAGCTAAGTACGAGGAGCTGGCCCGCAGGGTCATGAAAGCGTACCCGAACGTCAAATACCTCGCGGTCAGCCTGCGCGAGTCGCTGAGCGCCGACTGGAACAACTGGAGCGTCGTGCTGGCCTCAAAGGACGCGTTCCACGTGAGCAAGAAGTACGAGATACGCGACATAGTCGACAGGATAGGCGGAGGGGACTCGTTCGGATCGGGCCTCATCTGGGGACTCAACAACCTCGACGGCCTTCAGGCCGCCGCCGAGTTCGCCGCCGCCGCCTCGGCCCTGAAACACACGATTTATGGAGACTTCAACAGGGTAACTAAGGACGATGTGCTGAACTTAGCCGGCGGGGATTCCTCCGGCAGAGTGCAGCGCTGATCGTCATTCCGGCGCTAAGGGGGCGGCTCCGGCGAAATTTCAGCCCGGGGCCGCCCTCTTCGTGCCCTATAAACCACGGGCAGAACCTTGGGGCTCCGCCCCAAACCCCGCCGGGGGACCAGTCCCCCGGACCC
>JAISRP010000315.1 GCA_031273585.1 Synergistaceae bacterium | reverse complement strand
CCTGCTGCTGGAGGCCGCCGAGAGCGTGCTTCAGGCGCTGGATCTGCCATACAGGGTCGTCGTCCTCTCCTCAGGGGATATAGGCAACGCCGCCGCCAAGACTTACGACATAGAGGTCTGGCTCCCGTCGCAGGGCTGCTACCGAGAGATAAGCTCATGCAGCAACTGCGAGGACTTTCAGTCCCGCAGGATGGGCACGCGCTACAGGACCAGGGAGGGGGGCAGGACGAGGCTCGTGCACACCCTGAACGGGTCCGGCATCGCCGTGGGCAGGTGTCTTATCGCGATAATGGAGAATTTCCAGGATGGGGATGGGGGCATCACCATCCCGGAGGCGCTTCGTCCGTACGTCGGCGGGTTGGACAGGGTGACGCCGGGGGGCTCGTCCGCGTAACATGCGGGCTCCGATGATCATGGGCTTCTCCGCTGCCGACACAGGATATATAAGGATAGCTGCCGTCGTCGTGCTGGTGGTCGTCTCATGCGCGTTCATTCAGAGGATCTTCAGGAGGGATCTCGAGAGCGATCAGTACTACTACCTGAGGGACATCTGCCTTATCGCGGCGTGGGCGCTCTGCGGAATCTGGACTCAGAGCGCGCCGATGAAGCTGACCATAACGGCCGGAGTGATAGCGGGGCTCATAGGCTTCTGTCAGAAGGTGGTCAAGAACTGGGACCTCCGGCTGTGTTTTCTTGCTATCGGCCTGGGGGTCGCCCTGCTGGGTCCGCGCATTACGTTTATCGGGCAGCCGGAGGGGGAGTTCCTGTACCTGTCGAGCCTCACTACCATAATAATTCTGAGCACGCTCTGGATGGGCTTTTTTCCGATACTCTTCCAGGAGTTCGACGAGATCCCCGGGATGGGCGGCGGGCTCCTGCTGGTGAGCTGGGTGCTGATGGTGACCGTCACTGCCGCCTCGTCAAAGGGGCCGTCCGACGCGCTCATGATGTCACTGTGCGGACTTGCGCTCATACTGGTCTTCTGGAGCCGGCACGTCAACGTGTATCGCAGGCTGGGCTCGCCCTTGGCCGCGATGTGGGGGACGCTGCTGGCCGGGACCTCCATGCTCGGCGCGAGCAAGGGGGTCGCGTTCGCCACTGTGATGGTGCTCCCCCTCGGCCTCTTTGCGATTCCGATACTCGAAACGTCGCTCTGCGTGCTGTCGGCCGCGTTCTCTCCGAAGCCTCTGGGCAGCATGATCTTCTACAGGAAGCTCGTCAACGGCGGCATGGACCACCCGTCCGCCGTCTTCACGGTGAGCGCGATATGCGGGCTATGCGGCGTCTCGATGGCCGTCCTTCAGATGGGACTGCTGGACCCGCTCTCGCTGATTCTGACTGTGCTGTTCCTCGTCTCAGGATTTCACATTGCGGCGTCCCGCTCGGATGAGCCGGAGAGGGGCTCGTCAGAGCGGCCGTCCCTGTGGGGGGTGACGGTCGACAACTTCTCACTCGACTACGCGCTCGGACGCGTGAGCGGGTGGATGTCCTCCAGCGACGTCCCCAGGATGATCGTGACCCCGGACGCGCTCGCGGCGCTGCGAAGCAGGCGCGATGCGAGGTACCGCGACATATTGAGCCGCGCGGGACTCGCCCTGCCGGACGGGACCGGGCTCGTCTGGGCCCTGAGATTTCTCGGCTTCACGGTCCAGGAGAGGATACCGGGGGTCGACTTCGCGGACCACCTCTGCCGGCTGGCGTCCGGTCACGGGTGGCCCGTCTACTTCTTCGGCGGGAGGCAGGGAATCGCCAGGCGAGCCTCGGAGAAGCTCTGCCAGAAGTACCCCGGCCTCGTCGTCGCCGGCTGCAGGAGCGGGTTCTTCAAACCCGACGAGAGCGGGGAGATATGCGACGAGATAAGGGAGTCCGGCGCCCGGATCGTCCTGGTGGCGCTCGGCGTTCCAAAGCAGGAGTACTGGATGGACGAAAATCTGGCTAAAATAGGGGGCGTCGTCGGGATAGGGGTGGGAGGCAGCTTCGACGTGATATCCGGGGCTTTGAGGAGGGCCCCGCTGCGCTGGAGGAACATGCGCCTGGAGTGGCTTTACAGGGTGATTCAGGAGCCCTCGCGGTGGAGGAGGGTGGCGCGCCTGCCCATCTTCGTGCTGCTGGTGTTTCTGAGGAAAATTCACCTTGACGCGTGGCGGAGCCGCGTGTGAAATTATGGCCCCGTGTTCCGCCGTCCCGGCGGGGATGGAAGTTTCGCGATTTTTACACCCGAGGGGGAGACTCGTTAATATGAAGATGGACAGGAACAAGATGTTGAAGCAGGTTCAGAAGATGCAGACTCAGATGAATCAGATGCAGGAGGAGCTCGCGAACGAGGTGGTCGAGGCCGCAAGCGGGGGAGGCATGGTCAGGGCGAGGGCGAACGGCCAGGGGGACGTCGTCTCGATATCGATATCGAAGGAGGTAGTGGACCCGGAGGACGTCGAGATGCTGGAGGACCTCGTCCTGTCGGCCGTCAAGGAGTCGATCCGCCTCGGCCGGGAGATGGCCGAGAAACGCATGGCCGGCCTCACCGGAGGCCTGAACTTCCCCGGACTGTTTTGAACCTGCCCGACTCGTTCGAGGAGCTCATGGCCCTGCTGGGCAAGTTCCCGGGCATCGGGGAGAAGACTGCGCGCAGGATGGCATTCTTCCTGCTCGGCTCCGACCCGGCGTGGGTGAACGCCCTCTCGGCGTCGATCGCGAACCTGCACGAGCGAGTCGGGGCCTGCCGGGAGTGCGGCGGGATAGCGACCGGAGATCTGTGCCGCGTCTGTTCCGACCCGTCGAGGGACAAAAGCAGGATGTGCGTCGTGGAGACTCAGGAGGACTGCGTGGCGATGGAGCAGTCCGGCGTATTCGGCGGAGTTTATCACGTCCTAGGGGGAAGGTGTTCGCCGCTCGAGGATGAGGAGGTCCCGGCGGAGAGCCTCGAGCGCCTGAGGAGGCGGATTGAGGCTTACGGCTCAGGCGAGGTCATCTTAGCGATGAACCCGAGGATAGAGGGCGACATGACGGCCTACATGGTTCAGGATTCGCTGAAGGACATCCCGGTGAAGGTGTCGCGGCTGTCGTACGGGCTGCCGGTCGGCGGAAGCATAGGGTATGCGGACAGGGTGACTTTGCACATCGCCCTCGAGTCGAGGAGGGAGATGGAGAGGGAGGAGGATTAGGCGCAGATCGCTGATTTTAGAATCGCTCCGCATGACGCGGAGGTGGGAGGATGAGAAAGTGCCAGAAACGGGAATAAACGGTATTATGAAGATCGCGCTGAGGTTTCTGTTGACGCTGATAGGCGGCATAGCCGGTTATCAGCTGTCCGTGTTGATATTGCAGCTGCAGCTCAAGTGGGTGACCGATCTGGCTCACCCAAATATTTGGACGGCTTTTTCCATAATATTGTTTGCTCTTTTCGGCTATATACTGACGCCTGTTATATGGTGGCTGTTGAATAGAATAGGACAGATCTTCGAGAGCATGCTGCAGAACGTGAGCATCCCTGACATAGCCGTCGCGCTGATGGGCCTTATCCTCAGCCTGCTGTTGGCAAATCTCTTCGCTATACCCCTGATAGGCATCCCTGGGATAGGGTTCTACGTGGCGATAGCCCTCAACATAATTTTCGCGTTTGTAGGCATGAGGGCCTTCCTCAAGAGGAGGGACGACGTCTGGGCGTTCGCGCTTGGCCTGGTCGGCCTCGGCGGCCGCTTCACCGCCAGGAGGAGCAAGGACAGGCACGCCTCGTCCCAGTTGAATGACGTTGCGGGCGGCGGATTTGCTCAGATGGACGACCCTCACTCCGAGGCGTGCAAGAAGGTGGTGGACACCAGCTCGCTGATCGACGGGAGGATACTCGACATAGCGATGACGGGGTTCCTGGAGGGGACTCTGGTGCTCCCAAGGTTCGTCCTGACGGAGCTGCAGGGGGTCGCGGACTCCTCGGAGCCCGCGAGGCGGGCAAGGGGGAGGAAGGGGCTGACAGTGGTCTCCGACCTCCAAAAGATCGAGAGCATGACGGTCAGCATCGAGGACATCAGCATGAGGGAGCTCAAGCGCGACAAGGTGGACGAGGCCCTGGTCGAGCTGTGCAAGAAGCTCGGGGCGAAGATCATAACGACGGACTACAATCTCAACCAGATATCCAGGATAGAGGGGATACCGGTCCTGAACGTGAACGAGCTCGCAAACTCCCTGAAGCCGCAGTTCCTGCCGGGCGAGGTCGTGAAGATAGACATAATACGGCCCGGGAAGGAGCACGGCCAGGGCATCGGATACCTCGAGGACGGCACGATGCTCGTGGTGGAGGATGGATCTGGCGCGATAGGGGAGACGGTCGAGGTCGTCATAACGTCGATGCTCCAGACAGCGGCGGGCAGGATGGTCTTCGGCAAGCTGAGGAGATAGATGACCTCGGACAGTAACAGATGGGAGTTCATACTGGTCGCGGCCGGTTCGGGGAGCAGGATCGGCGGCGTCCCCAAGCAGTTCAGGACGCTCGGGGACAGGCCAATGTGGGCGTGGTCGGCGGGAGTGGCCGAGGAGCTCTGCAGGCTCGGGATGATCGAGGGGCTGGTCGTCGTCGTGCCGGATGGGAGCGAGGACGCCTTCCGGGGATGGAAGATCGGGTGTCCTGTGACGTATGCGGCCGGCGGGGCGACCAGGACGGAATCCGTGAGAAAAGGCCTCGCCGCGGCGGGATCGGATTTCGTCCTGATCCACGACGCCGCGAGGCCGTTTCTGGACGTAGATATCTGCCGTGAGCTCATGAGGGCTGTGACGAGGGAGCGCGCGGCCGTTCCGGTCATAGGTTCGGCGGACTCCATCGAGAGGGTGAGGGGGGGCGTCGTCGGGACGGCGCCGAGGGATGAGATAAAGCGCGTCCAGACCCCCCAGGCCTTTCACAGGGAGTCGATCGTGCGCGTCCTGGAGGAGGCCCCCGGGGGCGGCACGGACGAGGCCTCGTCCTGGCTGGAGTCGGGGGGGGAGCTCGTCCATGTCGATGGCTCGGAGCGGAACTTCAAGGTGACGACCGACTTCGACTGGATTATGGCCGCATCCCTGCTGAGCGGGCAGAGGGAGATCCGGGTCGGAATCGGTTACGACCGACATGAGCTCGTGCCGGGGCGCGGGCTCGTCTTAGGAGGGGTCGGGATCCCCTGCTGCCTCGGCCTGCTGGGACACTCCGACGCCGACATAATATGCCACTCCGTCTCAGACGCCCTCTTGGGGGCGGCGGGGGAGGGGGACATCGGGACGATGTTCCCGGCGTCGGACGAGGCGTACAGGGGGGCGGACAGCATGACCCTGCTGAGGGAAGTCCTGCGGCTGATAAGCGAGAAAAAATGGCGAGTCGCCTGGCTGGACATTATTTTGATCGCCCAGATCCCGAGATTGGGGACTGAAATGCCTAAGATCGCCGATAATTTACGAAAAGTCTTTACTAATTCATCATCGGAAGTTAAACT
>JAISRP010000238.1 GCA_031273585.1 Synergistaceae bacterium | reverse complement strand
ATCCTCTTAGAGTCGAGCAGAGGTTTTCGGCGTATCTCTTTCGTCCTCGCGTCCATCGTCAGTTTGTCTATCCCCGTCACCCCCTCGATCTCCTGAAAAGGTCCGGGCGTCTTTGACTTGAAGCGGACCGTCAATACCTCGTCGCTCTTCGTGATGCCCAGAAAATTATCCACATGAGCGGTCGCGTAATAATTCGTCAGTTTTTTAGTGATATTCTCCAGCGGAAAATAACAGTAAATCTCCCCCCAGAACTCGCCCGCGTCGCCCTCGGATATAATCAAAAACTTCATATCCCTCGGGCGCGTTTTGGAGTCGATGATATTAAGCGCAGCGTTTTCACCTTCGGCCTTCATCACGAACTCCGGTTTTTCGTCGTCGGAGGTCATGCGGTACAGGCCGCCGTGATCCATGTACATCGCGAAGTTTATATAAAGAACGCCGTCGTTAACGCACAGAAAAGTGTCGTAAAAATTATCCCGTTTGTCCGGAAACTCCATGACGGTCCGCGCGTTCGCGTTGATCTTGTCCTCGCTCGAGGGGATTTTGACGATCAGGTTATCGAGCACCGAGAAGATGTACCCGCCGTACTCCACGCCCCTTTCGTCAAAGTAAGCCCTTTCCTCGTCAAGCTTCGCTGAGGCCCGCGCCCTCTCCACTGTCTGCGATATCGCGCGGATCGTGCTTTCGTCCGTCCCCGCCGCCTCATTCGGGCCCCCGATGGAAAAAAATATGACGACAAAAGGGACGGCGCGGAGCAACTTAACCAGCCATCCGTTTTTCCCTTTGACGCGTCCTGCATTCAGCGTTCCGTCCGTCATCTATCATCCCTCTGTCTTGCGTCAACGCCCCCGCAGGCGCAAGGGACGCCGCCAGTTTTTTTATCATACGTCTGATCTGCCCAACAATCAAGAGAGATGAACCCTCTAAATAAAGAAATTTACATAAATTTAACATCGGTATAGCGTAGTTGTTATAGAGCTTTGCTACATTTATGCAGCAAGGAGCAAAAAACCTTACAAAAAAGGGGAGATTATCATGTGCAAGTCAACGCGAAAAATTTTAGGGGTCCTCGTGCTGTGGGGCGTTCTGCTGTCCTTGGGCGCCCGAGGCGAGGCAAAGACGAACATCGAATACTGGCATCCCAACGCGGAGGCGCAGGGAGGGTTGGTGGTCACCGAGCTCGTCAGGCAGTTCAACGCACAGAGCGCGACGACTCAGGTAACGGAGCGCTTCATCCCGGATATGTACAAGGGAATCATTCAAACATTGCAGGCTGAGGCGGCGGCGGGAAAGTCGCCGGCGGTTGTTCAGATCGGCTGGGCGTTTCTCGATTATTTCTCGAACAACTTTCAATATTCGAACCCTCAGACGGTCATCGACAAATATTTCCCATCGGACGCGACTTTCATCAAGGACAATTTTCTGCCGAACGTGATAAAACTCGCGGTCAACAGCGACGGCGATCTGGCCGGCCTTCCTTATTCCTTGAGCAATCCGGTGCTTTACTTGAATAGAGACATACTGAGGGAAGCCGGCCTTTCCGACAAAGGTCCCAAAACCTGGGAAGATGTCAAGAAATTTGCCAAGGCCATAAAGGAACGCACAGGAAAATATGGGTTCTATATGCAGGAACCGGCAGACAGTTGGGCCCAGCAGGCGTTGATGGAAAGCGCGGGGGCTCGCCTCATCACCTACGAAAACGGTAAACCCCGGGCGTCTTTCGCCAGCGAGGAGGGGATTAAAGCATACGAACTTTACGCCAGTATGGCGCTGGAGGATAAGAGCGCCCTTCATTCCACCTGGGACGAGGGCGTACAGGCTTTCATCGAGGGAAACGTCGGTATGCTTTATACCACTATCGCGAGAAGGGCCAGCATCCAAAAAACCGCGAAATTTGACGTAGGAGCGATCAACTCCCCCTCTTGGCAGAGCAGGGAGAAGGTTATTCCAGCCGGCGGCTGCATGCTTGCGATAGCGGCTCGGACTGAGGACGAGAAAAAATCGGCGTGGGAGTTCCTGAGGTTTTTGTACAGCGTGAAATCCGTCGCCGCGTGGACGATAGGAACCGGCTACGTCCCTCCGAGGGAGGGGGTGGCCGACGCTGAGGACGGGCTCAAGTCCTTCATGGCCGAGAACAAAATGATGGAGGCTGCCACGTCCCAGATGAAATATGTGGCGCCCTGGGCGTCTTTTCCGGGGGACGCCGGCCTGCAGGCCGAGCAGGCGCTGATAGATATGCGAGACGAGATTCTCGGCGGCTCGAAGCCGGCGCGTCAAGCCATGCTCGACACACAGAAAAAGATCAACCAATTGCTGAACTGAGGACAGGGCGTAGCGCATGAAAATTCGCCGGGACATCAGGGCTTTTTTATACCTCGCGCCGTCGTTGGCCGTGTTCGGGGTATTCATGTTCTGGCCGCTGGCGCGCACATTTTACCTAAGTTTCTTCTCGTGGAACATGGTGAAGCCTGTGAAAAAATTCGTTGGGCTCGCGAATTACGCGGAGCTGCTGAGCTCTCCTATCGTCCACAAGGTTCTGGGGAATACGGCCATCTACATAGTCATACTTTTGACCGTGAACTTCGCGGCGCCGTATGTTTTGTCGTTCGTTCTGTCGTTTGCCGTAAAAAAAGGAAAGGGCTTTTACAAGAGCGCCTATTTCATGCCCAGCGTCGTGTCCCTCGTAGTCGGTTCCATCGTTTATAC
>JAISRP010000193.1 GCA_031273585.1 Synergistaceae bacterium | reverse complement strand
AAAAATTGCCGCGGCCAGTTGCAAGCGCATATTCATAATTCTTTATACCCCTCGACACGTTCCAACCGCGCAATATGTGTCATAATAAATCCGTTTTCGGGACCGTATCACAGGCTATGTCGATGATTCACGATGGAGGTGACGGGCGAGGTGGGAGATTCCCTGCGCGCATTGAAAAATTTCAAAGTACATGTCCTGGCGCTTGTGCTGACTGTTTTATGCGAGACCTTGGGCGGCAGGGTCATAGCCCTGCCCGTCGGGTCGATCGCTTTTTTTCCGATGCTCTACGCTCTCGTGCTCGGATTTGTCATCGGGCTGCCTCGTTTGAGGGTGCTGGGGCGGGTGGACCGGGAGGACTCGGGGCTCCTGATCGACATGGCCGTCATGCTCCTGCTCGCGCGCTGCGGCACTCTCGTTGGGCCCGGCTTTTACAAAATTATCGGCTCCGGGCCGGCGCTGATACTTCAGGAGCTGGGCGGCATCGGGACCGCTATCTGCGCGGTTCCCATAGCGGTGTGGCTCGGGCTGAGGCGCGAGGCAATAGGCGCCGGGCATTCCGTCGCACGCGAGGGCAACGTGGGCCTGATCAGCGAGCTGTACGGGCTCAGCTCCCCTGAGGGGCGCGGCGTAATGGGCGTCTACGTCCTCGGCGCTGTGTTCGGCTCGGTCATCATCGGACTCTTGGCGTCCGCCATAGCCTCGTGGGGCCTCATGAGCGTGGAGTCGCTCGCGATGGCCTCCGGGGTCGGCAGCGTGGGCATGGCCGCCGCATCCGTCGGCGCACTGCAGGCGCTGTTTCCCGACAAGGCCGAGATCATAGGGGCCTACGGCTCCGCGGGCAGTATGCTGACCGGCTTGGTCGGGCTCTACGCGTCGCTGTTCCTGGTCCTTCCCGTATCGGAGCGGATCTACGGCTTCTGCTGCGGGATCAGGTACGGCAAGAAGCCCGAGGGCGGCAAGGAGGAAGCGATATCGTGAGGACGAAGCTCGGACACGCGATTGGAATGCTTCTGCTGACATCGGCGATGGTCCTCTGCGGCAACTCGATCGTCTACGTCAGGGCTCACCCTGGGGGCGGCTACATCGACGGCATAGCGAGGGCAGTCCCCGGCGTGTTCATCCTGATGCTGTTCGTATTAGCCGGCATCCTGTGCAGGCTATACATTCCGGTAAAACTTCCGGCCTCGGCCTATATACTCGCGATCGGGTGCATCCTCTCCATCCCCGGCGCGCCTGGTTCGGCCGGGCCGGTAAGCCAGTTCATGAACTCCCTGTCCGGCACGATCATGAGGTACGTGGGCGAGGTTAGCTTCATGTCGCTCGCCACGCCCGCTCTGGCCTACGCCGGGCTGTCTTGGGCCAAGGACCGCGGAGAGCTCGGGAGGAGCTGGTGGAGGATAGCGATCGTCTCCGCGCTCGTGTTTGTCGGGACGTTCCTGGGCTCTGCCATAATTGCCGACGCGGTCCTGCGCGTAACGGGACAGATCTGAGGAGGGAAGCGCGATGTCTTATGACGAGCCTCGCCCCGAGACCGCCCGCTCCATGGGCGAACGGGAGACTGGGGAGCTGATATGCGAGATAGGCCGGAGGATATGGATCAGGGGCTGGGGCGCAGCTAACGACGGCAACATCTCCGTCAGGGTCGGGAAAAACAGGGTCATCGCCACGCCCGCAGGGGTGAGCAAGGGCTTCATGAGGCCGGGCATGATGTCGGCCGTGGACTTGGACGGCCGCGTGATAGAGCCCTCCGCCGACGGATACCCCGTCACGTCCGAGATCAAGGTTCATCTCGCGTGCTACAAATTCCGGCCGGATATAAACTCGGTCATTCACAGCCACCCGCCGAAGGCCACAGCGTTTGCCGCGGCAGGCATCCCGCTCAACGGGCACTACATACCGGAGACGATTTACTCGCTTGGGTCCGTTCCGGTCGTAGGATACGCTACGCCCGGCACTCAGGCCCTAGCCGATATGGCCGAGCCGTATCTGGCGGACCACGACGCGTTCCTCATGGCAAACCACGGCGCTGTCACGGTCGGGGAGGATCTCTTGAGCGCCTATTACACGATGGAGACGGTGGAGTACTTAGCTGGCCTCATGATGGACATCAGGGCGCTTGGCGGCGCGCCGGCGCTGCCGGAGGAGGAGGCTAGGGCAATCCTCGAGATGCGAGCCAGAAAAAAAGCCCCGGGCAGGCATCCCGGCATGAGGACTTACGGCTGACCCCCGGTAAAGAGCCGAGGAGCTGCCGATTTATCCGACGTCCCCTAATTTTTTGAAGTCGATGTCGTATATCTTGTAGGGGCGTCCTCTGTTGCTGGGCTGATCGCTGCGCACGACATCCGCGCCGCCGTGCGCGGACAGGCGCGACAAGATGCGGCCCGCGCTTCGCGGGGTGATGTTGAGGTAAAACGCCAGGTCCGCGCTGCTGAATTGACTGATTCCCCGCTTCTCCCTCAGGTTCATGATTTTTTGCAGGTTGGCCGGGGATATCCCGAGCCGGCGCCCCATCTCCTCCGCGTCCTGGCTGGGGCCGCCCGACACCGCGACGGACTTGCCGCTCACCATTGGGCCTATCTGATCGCCGATGTCGTTCACCAGGTACGCGCTGCGGCGCGCGTTTCTCATGGACTCGCGAAAGGCCCTCAGCGCGTTCTGACCGGACGAGACTATGTCCATGCCAAGCCCCCACCCGACGCAGACGGCCTGCCCGAGCTCGCCGTGCAGGTAACTCGTCAGGAGGCAGTTCGTATACCCCTGCGTGATGTCCTTCAGCGTCTCGTTTGACGTGGTGAGCTCGAATACCGCGCCGTTCACCCTTATCACGAAGGACATGCCGTTTCTCTCGTTAAATTTATTGAGCAGCCTCAGCAGGTTCCGGTTCCCCTCCGCATCTCCCGAATCCACCCGCGAGACGACGCCGGAGGCGACCATCGAGTCCACCAGCATCCGCGACTGAATCAG
>JAISRP010000146.1 GCA_031273585.1 Synergistaceae bacterium | reverse complement strand
TTCCATCCATGTAATCACGCTGACAGCGGGATCGTCTGAATAACGCTTTAACGTGTCTGCGGCGGCTGCAACGCCATTGAGGTAGTCAATCAGAATGCAGGTGTCGAATAACGCAGATCTCATTGCTGCCATTCCTCGCGCAGGGTCGTTTGGAATGTTAATCCGTCGCCATTTTGCTCTTTCCATATGCCGAACGCTTTTTCAGCTTCGTTGAAGCGGTTGTCTATAAGATAGCCGCTGATTGCCTTACGTATGATTTCGGCGCGTGGTTTCTTCTGGACGGTTTTTATCGTATCGAGCAATCTTAAATCCTCATCCGGCAGATCGATAACTATACGAGTCATGACAGCGCCCCCTCACGGCATATGATCTATATATCACATATCATTATATATGATATGTGATTGTTTTACATGGGTTAAATCCAACATTTTCATGCGGTCAGCCGCCTACTAAGGATTGATTATCACCGGTGTGCCAATGTCAACCATCTCGGCGAACTCCAGGAGTTCCTCGTTTCTCATCCTGACGCAGCCCTCCGTCACGTTGTTGCCTATCGACTTGGGGTCGTGCGTCCCGTGGATGCCTATGCCGCTCCACGGCGGGGTCTTCAGGCGGATAAAGAGAGGGCCGTAAGCGCCATTTATGTTGCCCTTGCCATCTTTAAAATCGTGTTTCCAGGATGAAGCGTCGTGGAACTGCTGTACCTTGAACTCCCCCTCGGGCGTCCGCATATCGCCCGTCCTCTCCTTGTCGCCCTCGTTTTTTCCGACGGCGACGTTATACTCCCTGACGGTCCTCCCGTCGCGCACGACCGAGAGTTTGTAGATCTTCTTGTCTATCATGACCACCGTGCCTGGCTCCGCCCTGCGGCTCTTGGGCGTCCGCTTCCCCGTTCCTTCGTCCTTCGGGGAGACCTGCGCCTGCTGCGACGCGCTCTCGTCAGGGCTGCGGACCACATCCGTCCGCTCGTCTTGAGCCTCCAGGATCTCCGGCGTTTCGAGAGGGTCTATGCCCTCGAACCGATCCGCGCTGACCGGCTCGGTCCTGGCCGCTTGCTCCTCGGTGCCCGGCAGCTTGGGCTCGACCGGAAGGCTCAGCATGAAAGCCGAAATCCCAATGACTATTACCGACAGGATACAGGCAACCGCCGCCAGCCTGAACATGAACATCGTCTCCGACTCACGATTTGTATTCTTATTTCCGAAACCTAACATGTGACACCCCTCGCCCTGATGAACTTCTTCGAACTGTATTATATTATAGCAAGTTCGCGTTTATAATGACCACCGGCGGCTTTGATTTTGGGGATTTTTACTATGTTATGGAATCGCTGACTAAATCAGCCCTTCCATAAACAGGCGGACGGCGCGGTCCAGGATATGTTAAAATAATCCCGGCGCCTTGTGCCGCTCTGTTCGTCCGGTCTGTGCAGCGCGACGGAGGATTCTCCGTTCACGGGAAGTCAGCTCAATTTCGATCGGGGTGCTCTATATGTGGAGATTCCTTGTCAAAGCAGTCATAATGACGTTATACAGGCCCCTGTTCCGAATGGACAGCCTGAGGAGCGCGCTGGACACGGGCGAACGGGTCATGCTCGCCCCCCATTATTCATCCTACCTGGACCCAATCCTGTTCGGCATCCTGTCGCCCGGGAGACCTGTCGTAGTTATCTCGCCGTCCCTGGCCCGCAAGTGGTGGTTCAAATACGTCAGGACGTGCTTCGACCACGAGGTGGCGGACACCTCGGACCCGACGTCGCTGAAGCGGATATCGGAGCTGTGGAATCGCTCGAAATTCATCGTGCTATTTCCCGAGCCGGAGCCGACCACGAGCGGCATCATGATGAAACTATCCGACTCCGCCGTCGCCGCGTTCAGCCGGAGCGGGGCGTGGATCGTCCCCGCGCGGGCCTGCAACGCTCAATTCTCTCCGTTCTCCAGGATGAAGGGCCGCTTCGTGAGGGTGATCTTCCCCAGGATCACGATGCTCACTGGAGAGGCCGAGAGGATAGGCGGCACGGACGATTCGAGGGAGACTCGGCGCGGCGCGTTTCTCCAGATCGAGCGGATGATGAACGATATCATGATGCAGGGGATATGGGACAAGAAGCCGCTTTTCGACACGCTGCTCGAGCAGAGAAGACTGTACGGCGGACGCTGCGTGATGGCCATCGAGCCGGACGGAACGCGGCTCGGCTGGAACGCCTTCATAACGCGGGTGGTACTGCTCGCGGGGATCGTGGACAGACTCTGCGAACCCGAAGAGCGCGTCGGAATCATGATGCCGAACGCGTCCATGACCCTTGCCTCCATCATCGGGGCGCAGCGGGCCGGCAGGGAACCAGCCATGATAAATTACTCGATGGGCGCGCGGGCGCTCAAGGCCGCCTGCGGCATCGCGAGGGTCAAGACCGTGATAACGTCGCGGAAGTTCGTCGAGGAGGGCAAGTTTCAGCCGCTGGTTGACGCGCTCTCCGGCGAGGGCATAAATTTTACGTATCTCGAGGACGTATTCAAAGACATGTCCGCAGCCCGCAAGATCGCGGCGGCCCTTCGCGCGCGCTTTGCTCGCCCCACCCCCGACCCCGAGAGGTACGCGGAGCGCACCGCTGTCGTCCTGTTCACGTCGGGATCGGAGGGAACGCCGAAACCGGTATCGCTCTCCCATCTGAATATCCAGGCCAACACGGCCCAGGTGAGGAGCACGCTCGAATTCTTTTCGACAGACGTCATGATCGACATCATGCCCATGTTCCACTCCTTCGGCCTCTGCACCGGCACTATAATGCCTCTCTCCGCTGGGATGCCGATAGCGTTTTACCCCACCCCCCTGCACTATAAAAAGATACCGCAG
>JAISRP010000012.1 GCA_031273585.1 Synergistaceae bacterium | reverse complement strand
GTCGACGGCGCGGCGGAGCGACCCGTTCCCCTTGAGATGTCGCTTCTGATCGGGCTCCTAAAGCAGGATCAGTTCGAGTCCGTGCTGCGCGTCACGGCAGAGCTCGGCGTGAGCAGGGTGTGCCCCGTCGTCTGCGAGAGGTCGGTGCCGCGCCCTGATAAGGCCGGCGCTGGAACGAGGATGCCGCGCTGGCGCAGAATACTCTGCGAGGCCACTAAGGTCTCGGGTTCGGTCCGCGTGCCGGAGTTGTCCGACCCGGTCGCGTTCCGAGATGTAAGGTGGGACGAGCTGCCGGAACAGCGATACGCGGCGCTGCTTGGTGTCGGCGCCGATCCGATAGCGACCGCGCGGACGGCCCCTGGGAGGATCGTCTTCGCGGTCGGACCGGAGGGGGACTGGACGGATGGCGAGGCTGCGGTCCTGATTGAGCGGGGGTTTGCGCCCATCAGCCTCGGGCCGAGGATACTTAGGGCCTCAACCGCAGCGATCGCGGGCTGCGCGTGGTTTCGCATGTCGGCGGAGTCGGGCCGGGGGATGTAAAGATGCCGCAATACCTAGTATCCGGCATGAAATTTTCCGTAGTAATACTCGGCTGCCGAGTCAACCACTACGAGGGCGAGGCGCTGGCGTCAATGCTGGAGGCGCGCGGGGCCATCCACGTCAAGGACCCAGCGGAGGGCGCGGGAATAATCATCGTGGTCACCTGCTCGCTCACCGCCTCAGCCGACTCGCACGCGAGGAAGACTCTGCGCCGGCTGAGGAGGGAGAACTCGGGGGCTGTCATAGTCGCCTGCGGCTGTTACGTTCAATCAGCTGGTTCCGAGGGCGCATCCTCGCTAGGTGCTGACGTGCTGGTTGGCAACGGTCTCAAGCATGAGATCCCCGATGCGCTGGAGAATTTCCTGGCCCGGGGAGGCGTCGTGAGGTTATGGGATGCGACAGACCGCGCCGCGTGGGACGGCATGTCGCTCGACCGCGCCAGGCTGCACACCAGGGCCTTCGTAAAGGTCCAGGACGGCTGCTCGATGCGCTGCAGCTACTGTGCTGTGCCGAACCTGAGAGGGCCGCAGGTCTCCCGCGACCCGGAGGGGATTTTGGACGAGATATCGAGGGTGACGGACTCCGGCTGCAGGGAGGTCATCCTGACAGGGATTCACCTCGGAAGTTACAGGCACGGCGATACCACTCTGGCGGATCTGACGCGGGGGATATCGAGGATCGGAGGGCTGTCCAGGCTGAGGTTCGGCTCCATCGAGCCGTTCGCTCTGGACGACGATCTGCTTTGCGCTCTGGCCGAGGCCGAGGTCTTCTGCCCGCACCTGCACATACCGCTCCAGAGCGGGGACGACTCGGTGCTCCGCGCCATGAGGAGGGGGTATGACGCGTCGGGGTACGCCCGCAGGATAGAGCGGGTTCGCGAGTTCCTGGGAGACGACGTCCACGTCTCGACCGACGTGATGGTGGGATTTCCCGGCGAGAGCGACGAGGCCTTCGGCAACAGCATGAATTTTCTGGAGGACGTCTCGTTCGGCAGGGTGCACGTGTTCCCCTTCTCCCCGAGGGAGGGGACGCCGGCCGCAGCGATGGAGGGCCGCGTGCCGGGGCAGGTCGTGAGGGAACGAGTCGGAAGGGCTCTTTGTACCTCGGACAGGCTGCTCTCCTCGTATGCGGGGAGATTTGTGGGCAGGGAGAGCCGCATCGTCGCGGAGAGCGCAGAGTCAGACATAGTTTCGGGCTGGAACAGGCACTACATCAGGGTTCATGCGAGGCGTGCGGCGGAAAAATCCCGGTGGACGGAGCTGTCGCTCCGGCCCGGGTCCGAGGCCGGGGGCGAGTTGTTCTGCCTAGGAGTGGAACCGGGCGACGTCACGTGCCGCCGAGGGGAGCTCCCGTGACTTCAGGATACGGTCCCTCACGCGGCCTTGGAAATGTTGTGACGAGCCCTGTTGGGGGTGAGTTTTTTGGCTGACGACGTTACGATAGGAATAGACCTTGGCACGAGATACGCCCAATTGGCCGTGGATCTCCCCGGAAGGGGCGTTCAGCTCATACCGAACAGGTGGGGGCAGATGAGGACCACGTCGATGGTGGCATTCTCGAAGGATGGACTGGTTGTCGGCGAGGAGGCCGTCAAGCTGTCGCTGACGGAGCCCAGGCTGGCCTGGTGGGATATGAAGCGGCGGCTCGGCACTGACTGGGTAGCCCGCATGGACGGCAGGACGTATACGCCGGAGGAGCTGCTGCTGCCGCTTTTGTGCCTTCTGAGGGAGGATGCGGAGGCGTCCCTGCGGACGTTTATAACCTCCTGCGTCCTTGCAGTGCCGGCGCACTTCAGCTTCCCGGAGAGGGGGGCCCTGGCCCGCGCTGCTCAGCAAGCCGGTTTCGAGAGGATACGCATAGTGAACGAGCCGACCGCGGCCGCCCTGTCCATAGGCATCGACGGGAGGTTTCTCATAATAGATTTCGGGGCCGGCACAGTCGACCTTTCAATGGTGGAGGGCGACAGGGGGGTGTTCCAGGTCGTCGAGAGCCAGGGGCGGAAGGACATAGGCGGCTTCGACCTCGATAAACTTCTCGCGGAGCGCCTCTCCAGGAGGGCGGGGATACCGTTTTCGAGGGCGGAGGACCCCAGGGCTTGCGTGATGATGAGGGAGGCCGAGATTATAAAGATGGCCCTCAGCAGCGCGAACGTCGTGCAGTGGAGGGTCCCTGCGGGGCTCGGTTCGAGGGAGACCTCGCTGGACGTCACGAGGGCCGATTTCGAGCGCCTCATATCGCCCATAATAGAGGAAGTAGTAAAGATGGTTAGGAGCATGTGGAAGAAGTATGATCCGCAGAAGCTCCTCATAGTCGGAGGCAGCGGGCGCATACCGATGTTGCGCAGGATTCTGGCGGACCGGGTGTACGAGCCGGAACGCCTCCGCTCCTCACCGGAGGAGGCCGTAGTGATAGGGAGCGCCCTCTATGCCAATCAGGGCAAGGAGAGGCTCCTCATCGACGTACTGAGCCGGTCCCTCGGGGTCATGAACGCGGACGGGGGCGTGGTACAGATACTGAACAGGGGCGTCCCCCTGCCGGCCGAGGCGAGGAAGAGCTTTACCGCGTACGGGGATGGCGATCTCGAAGTCACGATAGTGCAGGGCGAGGGGCGGGTTAAGAACCTGAACATGGTGCTTCAGACTATCAAGGTGGATCGGGTGGGCGACGGCGAGTCCGTCGAGGTGGTCTTCAAGGTCGACGGCGGCGGGCTTCTCCACGTCGAGGTCAAGAGGAAAAAGCAGGTGAGCAGGCAGACCATCGCGCTCGTGAGCGACGAGACCGGCGTTACCCCGTGCGACCTGATCACCGAGATCAGGATCAGGGAGGACAGGATTGCCAGGATGTCGGCGCCCTTTCCGGATAACTTTCAACAGCGTCTTCAAGTTCTCATGAGGGAGGTAAGATCTCTCAAACTGGAGGATCATACTCTGCAATGGCAGGCTCTGGAAGTGATCGACAAGATGATAAGAGATATAGAGCAGGTGATCGCGTCATGAGTCAGAACGCAAACTTCGAGACGCTAGGCCTGTCGTCGGACGCGAGCTGGGAGGAGGTAAAGGCCGCCTTCAGGAGGATGGCCCGCCTCTATCACCCCGACGTGGCTGGACCGGACGGGGCGCAGAAATTCACGGAGATCACCGAGGCCTACATGATCCTGAAGGAGACCATATCGCCCGGAGTCCCTGGCCGCGCCGCTCCGGAGGCGCCCCAGCGGGAGAGCGCTGGAAGGCGCTTCCTGAAATCGTTCAAGGCCGTCATGGAGGCCATTCGGGACGGCATAGGGTCGATCTTCAGCAGGAGGGCCGCGGACGAGGACTACGAGGCCGAGCTCGAGAGCGAGATACCGCCCGCCAGGGTGCGCTTCATAGGAAGCGTCATCTCGCGCGCTGAGTCCGATATCTACTCCCTGCTCTCGAGGAAGATCGCGGTGAAGGAGCGCAGCACCAACGAGGCGATACTCAGGAGGCTCCGCAGCAGACACCCTGGGGTCGTGATCCTGGCCCTTCGCAGGATATCCTCCGGGGACCAGTCGGAGGAGATAAGGCGCGTCGTGCTGGACCACTTCCGCAGGAACGTGCCGACGTCGGAGGTCCTGGAGTGCCTGCTCTCGCTCTTCCAGTCGCAGAGAAGTTCGGAGGACCTGGCTCAGGTCATGGTACAGCACGTCGCGGGTTTTTCGAGCACGGACGTCGTCATGATACTGAGTTGGCTGAAGCGCAGGAGAATGCCAGTCGAATACTTCACGGCGTTCCTGTCCCATCCGTCGGATGCTGCCATCGCCTCCGTCCTGAACAGCTGGCCCCAGAACGGAAGTCTGCCGGAGACTGCGGAGGTCTTCAACCTTTTGAGGAAGGACGACGACGCCATACTGGTCCCGCTCCTGCGCCTGCTCAAGAGGGAGAGGGTGCCGGTCTGGATGATGTCGGTCATAACGAGGCTCTCGCGCGAAAATAAATCGCCCGCAGTCAGAGTGTGGGCATCTGCTATTGTGCGTGAGCAAAATACGAGTTAAAATACATTTATAGTGTGTCACCCGGTGGGGATTTCCGTCCGGTCATGCGGCGGATTTTCAGGGTAGTACTCGAACCTTATAAGGCTGTGTCCCCGTGTGCTCGGAACGCCGACGCCCAGCCTGACACATAGGGAGGGGGGACAAAAAATGACCAGCGTTGTTCGACGCGATAACGAGACCATCGAGGATGCGTTGAAACGTTTTAAACGAGAGCTCCGCAAGGTTGGCGTGCTGAGAGAGGCCCGCAAACATGAGCACTACGAAAAGCCCAGTGAGATCAAAAAGCGCAAGAAGGCGGCATCCGTCCGCAACAAGCACAGGAGGCCCGAATGATGGCTTGTCCCTTGGAGGAGCGGATCCAGGGGGATTTGGTCGCGGCGCTTAAAAACCGCGACGACGCAACTCTGTCCGTGCTCCGGATGCTGAAGGCGTCGATCCAGATGGCCGCCACCGAGAAGGGCAGGTCAAGCGGTCTCGCGGACGAGGACGTCGTGGCCCTGGTCAGGAGAGCGGTGAAGCAGCGCAAGGAAGCCGCGGACCTTTACAGGAAGGGCGGCGCGCACGAGCGCGCGGCCGAGGAGCTCGAGGAAGCGGGTATTTTAAAATCTTATCTTCCGACGCAGATGGCCGATGCGGAACTTGAGCTCGTCATATCAGGGGTTATAGGAGAGACCGGCGCCGCGGGCCCGAAGGACCTGGGCCGGGTCATGAGCGGCGTCATGAAGCTCGCGGCCGGAAGGGCCGATGGCAAGAGGGTCAAGGAGATGGCAGCGCGCCTGTTGAGTTGACGCGCGTTGAATGAACGACGGGGAATCCGGCCGGAGCGCCGGGTTCCCCGTCGTTCATTTCAATAGAGCCGTTTCCGCAGTTTCGTCGCTTCAGAGGACCGTGGGCGCCGCCCCCGCCCGCCGGGGGACCGGTCCCCCGGACCCCCATTTTATTTTTTTTGATTTTCGCCCGCAGGGCGAAAATCAAAAAAAG
>JAISRP010000348.1 GCA_031273585.1 Synergistaceae bacterium | reverse complement strand
AGCCCATACGCCACCTCGCCGTATCCGTCGTACGCGCCGCCGCCCTCTCCGAAGCGGCACGGTTCCGCGTATCCCTGACACTCCCTCACGCCGAGGAATATATCCCTGCGCCCGCCTCGATCCAGCATCCTGCGCGCTATCTCGTAGTGCTTCCCGTCGTTGCGGTCGCGCTCGAGCTCAGGCGCGTTCATGTTCCACTCGAAGTGTGCCTGCACCTGATATTCGACATCCGAGAGGTAGTTATAGAGCGCCAGGGTGTTGCCGCCGGAGAAATCGAGCGGCTTCACGCCCTTGGCCTGAGTTCGCACCGGCTTCATTACTCGCACCCTGTCGATATACCAGATGAACGTCGGCTTCCAGTATATGGAGCGGGCCACGCCCTTCAGCGCCTCGTAGGTCGGCACGTGATACGAGCACTTCTCGCCGCCTATTCTCGTGATGGGGTCGGTAAAGAGCGCGAACCTTCCCCACAACCTGAACGAAATGAGGTTCTTCATTTACCTGCCTCCTAACGGTTTCATTTTGGCCTCGCGTATCCCGCTCAACCCAAACTCGTCGCTGTAATAGCTGTCTCTAAGCGCCCAGAGCCCCAGGGGTTCGCCGCCGGACGAGGTGTTTATCTCGTATACAGCGCCTGACTCCATCAATTCCTTCAAGTCCTGCGGATAGACGTTCACCGAGTACCTCTGTGCCTCCCTCAGGAGCTGGATGTTCTTCGGAATCTGAAACTCCCCGCAGAGACCCGCAATGACATCCTCACCCCTCTCGTAAGGAACTATGACGCTGCTTCCCGGGGCTTCTATCGCGCGAAAGACGCCCGAAGCGGCGGCGAAGGACTGAGGGAGGGGGAGGTCCACGGAGCGGCCGTTATTTTTCATCGCGTATTCGTTGACCGCGCCGTCGTTGGTCGAGAGCATCCTCAGAAGCGAGTCGGCCCTGACCTCGTTCACCGGATATACCATCGATTCCGCGCGTTTATAAAAATACTGCTCGAAGTACGAGTCCATGACGCCCGGCGTGATGGCCATATCATCCCCGGAGGCGATCTCCGCATTTAGATCCTGAAAAATTTTTCTCGTGGCATCCGCTCCTTCTTTAATATCGGTCAACGACATTACATTCTCCTCGTTAGAATTCACCAGCAGTACGCGAGCGATGCCGCGGCGCCCGTGCCTGTTGGCTCGTCCCGCGGCCTGTATTATGGAGTCGAGCCCCGCCAGGGAGCGGATGGCGGAGCCAAAATCTACATCTACTCCCGCCTCTATTACCTGAGTGGCGACGCAAATCAGTGGGACCTGCGGGTCGGCGTCCAGGGACTTGCGAATCCGCCCGAGAACATGTGATCTGTGCGCGGGACACATCCTGGCGCTGAGGTGAACGGCATCGTTAAAACGCTCCTTGGCGAACCGGTACACTTCCTTTGCGGCCTTAGTGGTGTTCATGATCACCAGGGTCGTTCCGGCCGCCTCGCGCTCGCGAACGGCCATCTCGGCTATCTCCTCGTTCGAATATCCCCTCGGCCTCAACATATAGATGACCTTGGTCCTCTCGAAAACCTCGAACGCGCCCCCCACATCGGGGACGATCTCATCCTCCCTGGAGTAGTTCAATGCGCCGCGCTCCTTGTTCACCCCGTTCAGCAGCGGCTGCGTCGCCGTACACAGCACGACGCTCGAACCGCACTGCTCGACGAGGAAGTTCAACGAGTTGCAGAACATGTGTACGACCCGGATCGGGATTGTCTGTATCTCGTCGAAGATTATTATCGATTTCGCGAGCTGGTGCGCGCGCCTGACGCTTCGCGTTCCGCCGGCGAAGAGCGACTCCAGAAACTGGACGCTTGTGGTGAACACGACCGGCGCGTCCCAGTTCTCGGAGAGCACCTTTCCGCGCCAGGTGCTGCGCTCCGACGACAGGTTCGAATGGCACTCCAGCACGATTTTTCCACGAGAGTCGCTCCCCTTCTCGAGGATCTTCCTGACCTCCTCCGCATTCTGGTCGATTATCGATGTATAGGGAACTATGTAAAAGATCCTGTCGAATCCGTGTTTTTCCGCATGCCTCAGGGCAAATCTGAGGCTCGCCAAGGTCTTGCCTCCCCCAGTCGGTACCGTGAGGGTGAAAAATCCCCTGTCCCTCTCCGCTGCGGCCCTGCAGCAGTCCGATATGACAGCGCGCCCCTCGTTGACGCTCCCGCCTCCCCCGAAACCGCCGACATGATCCTCAAGACGCTGCAGGAGCAGCCCCCAGTCCGCATACTCCCCCTCCTGCCTCAGCGCTGCCGACCCGTGCCTCTCGAAGTCTATCGTGTCGCTCCTGTCCGCGTCTATCAGGCAACTGAACAGCATCCTGAGCAAAAGCCCGGCCTTGAACTTGAACCTGCCCATAGCCCCCTTTTCCGACTCGCTCCGCAGCATCGAGCGCACGATACTATCAAAGTAACCGGGCGCCGTGACAATTTCAAATAGGTCGTCAATCCTTCGCGAGATGGCGGACTGGATCTTAGGGGTTATCTCAGAGAGGTGGGTCAGCGCGTCGGCCTTGTTCATCCTCCTTGTGAATACATCCTCACCGAGCGCGTCGATGCAGTCGATCAGCCCCGAGTGATGCGAGGCGAGCGACAGCGATACGATCTGCGCGAGGAGTCTCCCAGGGAAATCCCTCTCGCCCGCGCCGAACCTGCGCCACGCGGCCTGAGCGCCGGCTGTCGAGTGGTCTATCTTACCGCGGAGCGCGCCCCTCGCATGATCACGCGAGCCGGCGGCGTCATCCGCGTCCTGATCGTTCCTGCCATCCGGCAGCCTGATGTAGTCCTGGAACGCCCTGCTGTACTTCCCCAGGTCGTGCAGCAGACCCAGAAGCTCCCCGAAATCGGCCAGCCCAAATTTTTCGGCGCTCCTTCGCGAACGCGATGCCACGCCGCAGAGGTGCTCCTCGAGCGTCTGCTCCATCCGATCCGATTCCCTGATGTGCGCGATAAAACGACCCATGACTCACGCTCCCCCTGAGACTAGGGACGGGACCTTGGGGCTCCGCCCCAAACCCTGCGCTTGAGGCAGTGCCTCCTGGACCTCCATCAGTTTTTTTGTTTTCGCCCCGTGGGCGAAAACAAAAAAACGAGAATGGGGGTCCGGGGGACTGG
>JAISRP010000347.1 GCA_031273585.1 Synergistaceae bacterium | reverse complement strand
AATTATGACTATTAGCTTGACTCAAGTGCCGATGTTTCGGCGAACGCGTTGTCCTCGGCGCACCTCGCTGTACGGAGCGAATCTGCGACCGACAGGAAGTCGGTCGCGTTGTTCCCGGCGTAATTTGCCGTGCGATTTAAGCACATGGAAGTGCTCGTCAAGCGTCAGATTCGCGTAGAGAGTCGCCTAAACATCGGCTCGCCGCCAACTGCATGATCTAACTTGATAGTCATATTGGCTTATACGTCCGAGCTTGACTTTGCTGGTATAATTTTTAGCAGAATAAACGAGGACATCGGGAGGAAGTATATGACGCACTCACACCCTTGCCTGGACGTCACGGTCGCGTAGAGACGGACCGGGCCATGTTCATTGATGAGAAAAAACGGCCGAGACTCGCCCTGCTGTGGGACCTCTCCTACGGCAGCAGGGCGCTTTATCTGACCGCGGTCGTCTTCATGCTGATATCGGTCATCTGCGGATTTCTCCTCCCGCAGGTGGTGAGGTTTGCCGTGGACAACGTCGTGGGGGGTATGCCGGTCTCGGACCTGCCGTTCGCCGCATGGGTCCTCTCGTGGCTGGGCATAGGGAGTTCGACGGAGTCGCTTCGGCAGAACATACATCAGGCCGGCGTGATAGTGTTGATCATCTCCGCGTTCGGCGGCGTCTGCAGCTACGTCTACCGCAAGGCGCTCGCGCTGAGCGCGGAGGGGCTCGTAAAGCGCCTGAGGTGCAGGCTGTACTCCCACATCCAGTCCCTGCCCTACGAGTGGCACATCGGCATACAGACCGGGGATATAATCCAACGCTGCACGTCGGACGTGGAGGTCGTGCGAAACTTCATCTTCACCCAGCTCATAGAGATCGTGCGCGCGATCGTGCTCGTCGCGTTCGCGTACGGCATACTGTTTCAGATGAACGCCGCCCTGTCCCTCGCCTCGTTCGCGTTCCTCACCGTGATCTTCCTGTACTCGTTCGTGTTCCTGCGGATGACCGCCGAGAGGTTCCTCGTGGTGGACGAGGCCGAGGGGGAGCTCCTCTCCATAGCTCAGGAGAACTTCACCGGCGTCAGGGTCGTCCGCGCGTTCGGCCGCGAGCGATACGAGGCGGACCGGTTCGCGCGGCAGAACGAGCTCTACGCGAACCTCTGGGTGCGCCTCGGGAACCTCCTCAGCACGTTCTGGGGCTTCGGGGACTTCATCACGGGGATGCAGATGATCATGATATGCGCCGTCGGCGCGCTTCAGGCAGCATCCGGCGGCATGACCGTGGGCGAGTTCATCGTTTTTCTCACCTACAACTCCATGATAATATGGCCGGTGCGCGGGCTCGGCAGGGTGCTCTCGGAGGCGAGCAAGACCAGCGTGTCCGTCGGGCGCATCCGGGAGATATTGGACGCGCTCCCCGAGGCCGATCCCCCGGACGCGCTCGAATCCCCGATAGACGGGGATATAGAGTTCGACCGCGTATCGTTCTCGTACGGGGATGCCCCCGTGCTGAAGGACATATCCTTCACGGTGAAGCGCGGGACGACGCTTGGCATCATAGGCGCGACCGGCGCCGGCAAGACGACCCTGGCCCATCTGATGTGCAGGCTGTACGACCTGAAGGACGGGTGCGGTGAGATCCGCATAGGCGGGGTGAACATAAACCGGTACAGGAGGGCGTGGCTGCGGAAGAACGTCGGCATAGTCCTCCAGGAGCCGCACCTCTACTCGCGCACCATCGGCGAGAACGTGGCCTCCCTCTCCGGGGACATCTCCATCGAACAGATCAGGGAGGCGTCCGCCATATCCCAGATCGACGACGCGGTGATGCAGTTCGCTAAGGGGTACGACACCCTCGTGGGCGAGCGCGGGGTGACCCTGTCCGGCGGGCAGAAGCAGCGCGTGGCGATTGCCCGCACAATTTTGAAGGCCCCCCCGATAATGATATTCGACGACTCCCTCTCCGCGGTGGACACCGAGACCGAATCCAGGATACGGAGCGCGATGGCCCGCCTCGCTGGGGGCGCGACCGTGATCGTCATCTCCCACAGGATAACGTCCCTCTCGGGAGCGGACGTCATAATGGTCATGGAGAACGGAGCGATTGCCGAGATGGGCTCGCAGGGCGAGCTCATGGCGAAAAACGGCATATACAGGCGGATCAGGGACTTGCAGCAGAGCGTGGAGGACGAGATAGAGGAGGCGGGCGGAAAATATGCATTACGATGACGACTATCACAACAGGCCGTTCAGCCTCAGGGCGTGGATATCGATGGCCCCGTTCTTCAGGCCGTTTCTGCGGACGCTCGCGGAGATAATAGTCCTCATGCTGATCTGCTCCCTGATCGACGTCTTCATACCCCTGTATCAGAAGTACATAATCGACAGGTTCATATTCCCCCGCACGGCCGACGGCATACTCCCCTCCGCCCTGGCCGGCGTCGCGGTCATCTTCGTTCAGATGGCAGCAACCGTGCTGTTCACACGGCTCGCGATACGGGTTGAGATGGGCTTCTCCAGGGACCTCAAGAGGGCGTGCTTCGACCACCTTCAGACCCTGTCCCTCTCGTTCTACAACACGACGCCCGTGGGCTATTTAATTGCCCGCGTCATGTCGGACACTGACAGGATCGGGCTGCTCGTCGCGTGGGGGCTCGTGGACGTCATGTGGGGGCTCTCGTACATAGTATTCGCCGTGATATCCATGCTGATCCTGGACATAAGGCTGGGGATGTGGCTCGCCCTCATGATACCGGTCATGGCACTGGTCACCAGGTGGTTCCAGAACCGCATACTCGGGTTCAACAGGGCGGTGCGTAGGGCTAACACCATGATCACAGGCTCGTTCAACGAGGGCATCTTAGGGGCCCGAACGTCCAAGACCCTCGTCATCGAGGACATAAACGCGCGCGAGTTCGACGCCCTGGCGGACAATATGTTCAGGTGCGCCGTCCGCTCGACCGCCGAGAGCGCGGTCTACTCGCCGGTGATGCTGATGTTCGGCTCGTTCGCTGTCGCCATGATCCTAGTCCAGGGCAGCTCTTACGCGATCGCCGGCACAATGGAGTTCGGCACCCTCTCGGCCCTCGTCTCCTACTCGATCGGCATATTCGAGCCGATTCAGTACCTGTCCCGGATATTCTCCGAGGCAACTGCCACCCAGGCGAACATCGAGCGAGTCGACGCGCTCCTCAAGCGCCCTCCGGAGATCACGGACTCCCCGGAGGTAGTCCAGAAGTACGGCGACAGCTTCGACCCCAGGCGCGAGAACTGGGAGCCCCTAACCGGCGACATCATGTTCGACGACGTAACTTTCAAATATCCCGACGGCGACGAGTACGTGCTGGAACACTTCAACCTGAGCATACCGGCCGGGACCTGCGTCGCGATCGTGGGTGAGACTGGGGCCGGCAAGTCCACCTTAGTCAACCTCGTGTGCAGGTTCTTCGAGCCGACCGAGGGCAGGATACTGATCGACGGCAGAGACTACCGTGAGCGGTCCCAGCTCTGGCTGCACTCCAACATAGGTTACGTGCTGCAGAGTCCACACCTCTTCTCCGGGACCATCAGGGATAACATCCGCTACGGCAGGCTGGACGCCACGGACGAGGAGATCGCAACGGCAGCGAGGCTCGTGTCGGCCGACTCGGTCATAGCGAAACTGCCGATGGGCCTCGACACCGAGGTCGGCGAGGGAGGGGACCGCCTCTCGACCGGGGAGAAGCAGCTCATCTCGTTTGCGCGCGCCGTGCTGGCGAACCCACGGATCTTCGTGCTCGACGAGGCCACCTCGTCAATCGACACCGAGACCGAGCGCCTGATCCAGAACGCCATATCCAACATACTGCAGGACCGGACCTCGTTCCTGATAGCCCACCGCCTGTCCACGATAAAGATGGCGGACCTCATACTGGTCGTGAAGGATGGCAGGATCATCGAGAGGGGCACGCACCTCGAGCTGCTGCGAAAGAAAGGATACTACCTGCGGATTTACTCGATGCAGTTTGCCGAGGAGATAATCGGCTGAGAGAAAGAGGACCGTGGGCTCCGCCCACGCCCGCCGGGGGACCAGTCCCCCGGACCCCCATCTCGTTTTTTTGTTTTCGCCCGCAGGGCGAAAACAAAAAAACGGGAACAGTGTCCAGAGAGCTGGCTCCCTGGCGGGGTTTGGGGCAGCGCCCCAAGGTTTTTCCTATGAATTTGGGGTTTCGGCGGGCTATTCTCAAAATCCCGCGTCTGTGCTAATCTATCTAGGTAAGGCTACTCATTTTAATTTTTTTAAAACGTATCTACGCATGTAAAGGATGACCAACTTCGCTCCTCCCGTATCGCCGTCGCGGGTCCCGCATTATGGGGGGCTGCGGCGCGAGGGAGGGATTCATATTTTTTTATGCACAGGAGTGATAGAATTATGGCATTGAACAAGCTGACCCTGCCCTCTATACTCGTAAATTCATATATGAGCGCCCTCGTGACCGTGAGCGAGAGCGTCGGGCTCACCGCCGAGTTCGTAAAACCGGAGATGGCGCCGGGGGTGAAGGCGCCAGGCAGCAGGGTGGCGGCATTTATCGGCATCGTGGGCGGCATAGCCAGATGCACCGCGTCCCTCATGGCGGACATGGATTCGTTCGAGGCCTACGTCGGCGCGTTCACCGGGGGCATAATAAAGGCCGACCCGGATGACTCGATGTCGATGAGCGTGCTGGGAGAGATGACGAACATGATAAGCGGGAGGGCCCTCATAATGGCCGATATCTCAGGGCTGGACATCACCCCGCCGCAATTGGTGTCCGGCGAGAACATAAAGCTGTCCCCGACCGTGAAGTCCAACGTCAAGAGCTTCACCCTGCCGTTCACCGTCGGCAAGGGAAGGGTATTCCTCATCCTGTCGGTCTACGGATAACCGGGCCTCACGGGGGCCCGGGATCTCGCCGGCGCGCCGCGTCCGGCGTCACGGCGAGTTCAGCAGGACCTCCTCCAGGCGCTCGCAAATCGCGTCGTACTCGAGGTTGTCCAACTGCTCCCTCAGCCACTTCACCAGGTCCGACCCCGACTCGTATCGGCAGCTCTCCAGGCTGGTCATGACCTCCTCCATGAGAGCCGAGTCGTATCTCCCGCAGGCCGCCAGCAGTTCCGCCAGCAGCTCGTGGTCCGGCGCATCCCTCGTCTCGGAGGGGGCGCCGTCAGGACGCCTCACGAGCCCCTCGATGTCGGAGATCAGATCCCCGGCCAGCCGCAAGAAGGCATCGTTGCGCTTGAGCACGGCCTCGATGTCCCCCCTCTTGGCTGCCGCCTCCAGCTCCGCCGCCACGGCTGCGGCCTTGTATGCGCAGATCCCGAGGCTCGATCCCTTGATGCCGTGCACAGTGACGGCGTACTCACCGAGCGTCTCCCGCGTCACGCGGCGCAGCCTCTCGAGAAGTGGCGGTGTGTTCGTCACGAACGACCTCATTATCTCCATATACGGCCCCTCGCCGCCAAATCGCCTTATGCCGTCGGCGCAGTCGACCCCGTCGATATTCCAGTCCGCGGCCGCCGGCGAGTCCTCCTCTGCCGGAGCTGCATCCGGCGTCCTGCCGTACTCCGCCTCCCTCCTCTCGTCCCTCACCCACCTGTTCAGGATGGCGTCGAGCTTGGCTATGTCGATGGGCTTGGACAGGAATGCCTGAAACCCGTTCTTGATGAACATCTCTGCGTTTCCGATCAGGGCGTTGGCGGTGAGGGCTATTATCGGCACGTTTTTGGCGTAGTCCGTCCCGATCTCGCCGCGGATCACCCTGACCGCCGCCACGCCGTCCATCTCCGGCATCATGTGATCCATGAATATCGCGTCGTAGATATCCTTCCCCTGACGGACCGCCTCGATGGCCTGCCGGCCGCTGGATACGCAGTGGACCTCGAGCCCGTACGGCAGCAGGAGCCCACGGGCCACGTCCAGGTTCGTCATGACGTCGTCGACGACCAGGACCTTTCCGTAGGGCATGGGCGTCCTCGTGAGCTTCCTGTCCTTGTCGCGGCGGCTCTCTATGTAGCTGAAGTCCATCAGGTTGCCGACAACCTCACGGGCGACGGGGGTCGCATCGACGACCCCCTGGCGTATGGTGGCGGTAAAACGGCTGCCGTGCCCGTACCTGCTCCTCACGCTTATGGCGCCGTCCATCATGCCGACTAAGTTTTTGCATATTGACAGGCCGAGGCCGGTGCCCTCTATGTTCCGGTTATCCCTGGTGTCTAGCTGCCTGTACTCCGAGAAGAGCTTCTCCAGATCCTCGTCCTTTATGCCTCGTCCGGTGTCGGTCACCGTGTACTCGATCATCGCGTCATCCCCGAACAGGTCGCACCGCACTTCGAGCGTCACGAGGCCCTCCCTCGTGTACTTGAAGGCATTGGACAGGAGGTTGTTCAGGATCTGCTTCACCCTTATCTCGTCGCCGTAGAGCCTGGACGGGATATCCCCGTTCACCCGGAGCTCGAACGTGACCGGCTTTGCCCCTATGCGCACGATGTTCTGGTTCACGGTCTCGCTTATGAGGCTCGGGAAGTCGTAGTTGACCGGAATTATCTCGAATTTCCCCGATTCGATCTTGGATATATCCAGGATGTCGTTGATTATCCCCAGCAGGGTGGCGCCGGAGCTGTATATTTTCTCGAGGTTTTCGCGGGTGTCCTCCGGCAGGTCGTTCCTGAGCTCCACCTCGCTCAGCCCCATTATGGCGTTGAGCGGCGTCCTTATCTCGTGGCTCATGTTCGCTAAGAATGCGCTCTTGGCATGGGAGGCCGCCTCCGCCTGTTTCGCCTGCAGGAAGTCGGTGATGTCGTGAAACAGGGACATCGCGCCGATTATCTCGCCGGCGGAGTTCATCATGGGGGAGAAGTGAATTGAATAGTTGCGGTGAGAGCCGTCGCGGCTGAAGTCTATCATCCTGTCGATCGAGATGTTCCGCCTGTCGCGCACGGACTGGCGGAAGGCCGCGGCTATCCGCTCGGTCTCGGACGTCCCGATGAAGGGCCAGAACACCTCCGAGAACGTCCTGCCGCTGATCAGCCCAAAGTTGGCGATCCGCGCCCTCCTGAGGAACGTGTCGGTGCAGTACATGAACCTCCCGACCCTGTCGAACAGCAGGATTATGTCGGGGCTGTTCTTCAGGAGCAGCTCGAGAAATATCTCGTGGTTCGTCTTCTCGGCGGATATGATCGCGCTCAGGCTGATATTCGCGTTCCTGGCGGCCCGAACCCTCTCGGCGATGTCCGGAAAGACGCGCAGCTGCCGGTTTAACCTCTTGTTCTCCCTGCGCAGCAGCTCCAGCTCCGATTTTATCTCCTGATAATCCTCAGGCGCAGGGCTCTCGTTCAGCATCGATTCACCTTCCACAGCGCGCCTTGTGCCCCGCCATCCGACTTGCGCGCCTAAATGGCGCAGCTCACCAGCGTCAGGTTGTGATAGCGGTTTAAAAACCTGCCGTCCTTCGACTTAACGGGGCAAATCTCGCCGCCGGCATACGTGAACAGAAACGGGGCGTCCTCCCTCAGCCTGGAGCGAACGCTCTCCATCTCAATGTGGCAGTCGAACCCCAGGATGAAGTTTCTAGTCATGCACGAGGCGACGAGCAGAAAATCGTAATCGGAGCTTCCCGCCTCGTCCGCCATCTCAGACGCAGTACCGACGACGTCGTCAAAGTCGAGCACCCCGATCCCTATGGTGCAGTTTACTGGCGCGGCGCCTCCCAAGACGACGTACCCCTCGGGAGTGAGCAGGCTCACGACCCGCGCGACCGGCGGATTACCATCGTTGTAGTCGACGATCATGGGAATGGACTCGGCCCCCTCTATCCCGCCGTTCTTAACGAGGCCCAGGGATTTCATGTACTCGATCGCCGGCGCGCCGTTGACCTCCATCAGGACGTTGCCGCTCGACTTCGTTATGACGGCCTTCCGCTTGAGCATCTTGTCGCCGGGGATCGAGGTCATGGTGAATCTCGGGCGCACGTCGCCCGACATCATTATTACGCCCACGGCGTCGGCATAGGTGCGTCCGTTGAACATGACCAGCGGTCTTCTGAAGGACACGGTAAAATCACACGCAACGAAGCCGAACATCGGTACTCCGCCGGATATCGAGTCGAGGATGTCGACGAAGTAGTCCGACGCCACGCTGTGGGTCATCGGGGCGAAGACCAGCATCAGCTTCGGGCTGTCCCCCAACCCGGCGACCGTGTCCTCGTACAGGTCGGAGAGCGATTTTTCGTAATCGGGCAGTATCGACCCGGACACGCCGGCGGAGAACGATACGTCGTCGCTCGTCAGCACCGCCAGGGTCAGTATTATCTGGCCTCCGCCCCCGGACACAGCGCTGCCTATGGTGTTGATCCCGACGACGTCGAAGGGCAGCCGCTCGCACAGCGCCGCGACCACGCCCTCATCCATGAAATCGAGGGAGCAGGACATGACGCCGACGGAGTTCCGAAGGAGACCGCCCTCCAGGTTGAGCTGGCCCAATACCTGAGAGACTGCGATCTCAGGATCGTCCGCCTCCTCCGTAAACGCCGTCAAAGTTCTGATCATAATTTGCCCCCCCCGCCGGCCTAATATACAGCAATCTAAAGTAAGAAGCCTAAAGGATAAAGATTAAAGACCTTTATCGCCGCTGCAACCGTCATCGGCAAAATTCCACGCGGTTTATTTAATTGGCTATATCTTTCCGGCCCTCGATGCCTCCTCGAGCTCGCAGTTTACGGACCGGAACGCCTCCACAACGTCGGGATCGAACTGCGTGCCCTTCCCGGAGTAGATTACGCGGCAGGCATCCCCGTGGCTCATCGATTTCTTGTACACGCGGGTATCCACGAGCGCGTCGTACACGTCGGCGACCGACATGATCCTGGCGCAGAGCGGAATGTCCGTGCCCCTCAGTCCGAACGGGTACCCCTTCCCGTTGAACCTCTCGTGGTGGCACTCCGCTATCATGATCGCGTACTTCAGATAGTGCTGCGTCGGCGTTCTCTTGTACATGCTCCGAAGGATGTCCGCGCCTATCGTGGTGTGCTTTTTCATCATGCCGAACTCCTCGTCGTCGAGCATGGACGGCTTGAGAAGTATTATATCGCTGACCCCGATCTTCCCCACGTCGTGAAGGGGGGTGGCGCGCACCATCATCTCCACCTCCCTCTCGCCGAGCTCGCCCGAGAACAGGCCCCTCTCCCGCAGCACGCAGCAGAGCAGCCCCACGTAGCGGCTCGTGCGCGCGGCGTGCCCCTCGATATTCTCGTCCCTGCACTCTATGATGTCGGAGAAGGAAGTTACAATACAGTCCTCAAGGGCTTTCACGGTGTTTTCCAGGTGGGTCTGATACTCGAAGAAACGCAGGTGCAGCTTTATCCTGTGAAGCAGTATGCTCTTCTCGACCGGTTTCGTTATGAAGTCGACCGCCCCGGATTCGAGAGCCCGTATCTCAGTCTCAGTGTCGTGGTTCGCGGTCAGAAAGATCACCGGAATCTGACTCAGGCTCATGCTGCCCTTGAATTTCAATATGGTCTCGAACCCATCCATGTCAGGCATCTCGATGTCCAACAGCACGAGATCCGGGCGCTCCCTGGTGCATATCTGCAATGCCTGCTCCCCCGACTTCGCGAGCGCGACCTTGTATTCCCCAGCCAGCTGCACGTTTATCTGCTTGAGGTTTGTCAGATTATCATCCACAACCAGTATTTGCTTCATAAAGTTTACGACCTCCAGGTATGAGCCGTGAAACAGACGTGCCGGGAGCCGTTCATCAGACCTCGTGACGACTGGGGCGCGGATGCGCGCCGACGCCCGACTCGGCCAAATGCTCTCCCTTTAAGTGGATATTATCAGATCCATTATCTAAATTCAACTTAAAACTGATGCCGCGCGATCGCGGGCATGGAAAAACCCACGGGCCACGGGCAGGACCTTGGGGCTCCGCCCCAAACCCCGCCAGGGAGCAAGGCTCCCTGGACCCTATTTCATTTTTTTGTTTTCGCCCTGCGGGCGAAAACAAAAAACAAATGGGGGCCCGGGGGACTGG
>JAISRP010000276.1 GCA_031273585.1 Synergistaceae bacterium | reverse complement strand
GATCCGGTCGCCGCGGGCGAGATGTACGGCATCCTGGAGGCGCTGAACCGTGACGGGATGACCATCGTGATGATATCGCACGACATGAGGAGCTCGATACGCTACGGGAACAGGATACTGCACCTGAGGACGAGTCCGCTCTTCTGCGGCAGGACCGACGAGTACGTCAGGACCGACCTGTACAGGCGTTTGACTGGGGGTGATGCCGATGATAGAGCTCATAGCCGAGCTGTTTTCGTATGACTTCATAATCCGGGCCATGGTGGTTGGGATACTGGTGTCGCTCTGCGCCGCTCTGCTGGGGGTCACCCTCGTGCTGAAGCGTTACTCCATGATCGGAGACGGCCTCTCGCACGTCGGCTTCGGCACTCTGGCCGTGGCAATGTCCCTCAACCTCGCCCCGCTGGAGGTATCCATACCGGTGGTGCTGCTCGCGGCCTTCCTGCTGCTGCGCATCAGCGAAAATTCGCGCATACGGGGCGATGCCGCCATCGCCCTGATATCGAGCAGTTCGCTCGCGGCGGGCGTGATCGTCATATCCATGACGACCGGGATGAACGCCGACGTGTGCAACTACATGTTCGGGGCGATATTGGCCCTGAGCAGGAGCGACGTGTACCTGAGCGTGGCCGTGGCGGTCGTGGTCCTGATCCTGTACGTTCTGTCGTACAAGGGGATCTTCGCCGTGACGTTCGACGAGAGCTTCGCCAGGGCGACCGGCGTCAACGCGTCGCTCTACAACATGCTGATCGCGGGGCTGACGGCGATGGTCATAGTCGTCGGGATGCGCATGATGGGCGCCATGCTGATATCGAGCCTGATCATCTTCCCGGCTCTCACGTCGATGCGCGTATTCTCCAGCTTCAGGAGCGTCGTGATATGCTCCGGAATCCTCTCGGTAGTCTGCTTTGCCGCCGGAATGGTGGCCTCGTTCGGGTTGTCGACGCCTGCCGGCGCGAGCGTCGTAATGGTGAACCTGATCGCCTTCTGCGCGTTCTTCGCTGCGGAGAAGGCCGGGATCAGGGCGTAATCGCTGGAACATATGGAGGAGGGTCCTCAAGTGAAAAAATCGGTCGTGCCAATTCTCTGCCTAGGTCTCATCGCGCTCGCAATGTGCGGCATGTACGTCACGGCGGCGAGCCGCGCACAGTCCGCGGACTCGCGGGACGAGCCCACGCCCGCCGTGACGTACTCTCAGCTGGATGACTTGCAGGAGGAGCCTCCGGAGGATGATACGCTCGAGTCAGAGGTCTGGGACATTCCGTCTCAGACTATCCAGGCGGATGAGTCCGGGGTCCTGGTGATCAGGGAGAGGCTGTTCATACAACAGTGCAACGACGTCTACCTGAACCCGGACGAGTACGTCGGAAGGACCGTCAGGCTGGAGGGCATCTACGACGAGTTCCCGGACGAGGAGAGCGGGGAGACGTTCCGATACGTGATCCGCTACGGCCCCGGCTGCTGCGGCAACGACGGCATGGCCGGCTTTGAGTTCAAGTACGACGGGGAGGCGTCCCCAAGGCAGGATGACTGGATAGAGGCGACCGGAACGGTCGAGCTGGCGGGCCCGGTCGACGAGGAATACGTCATCCTGAGGCTGTCCAGTCTCAAAATCATGGACAAGCGCGGGGCTGAGTTCGTCAGCAACTGAGGACCTGAGTGCCGAGGCCGAATGAGGGTGCTCGTAGACGCCGACGCCTGTCCCGTGAAGCAGATCGTAGTCAGGCTCGCGAGGCGCGGAAACATTCCTGTCATAATGTTCATAGATACGTCGCACGAGCTGAACGACGGCTACAGCACAGTTGTCACGGTCAGCAGGCAGGCCGACGGCGTAGACTACGCCCTGATCGGGCACATGACCGAGGAGGACATAGTGGTGACGCAGGACTTTGGCCTGGCGGCCATGGTGCTGGCGAAGGGCGGACGCGCGATAAACCAGAACGGACTCGTCTACACCGACCTGAACATGGACAGGCTGCTCTTCGAACGCCATATCGGACAGAAGGTACGGCGCGGCGGCGGCAGGACGAGGGGCCCCGCCAAGCGGACTAAGGAGGACGACGAACGATTCGAGAGGGAGTTCTCCGCAATGCTGGCGTCCCGCGAACGGGTCGGAAAAAAGTGAACCCGATGCCCCATCCGCGGGAGGGACCCCGAGCCCCAACCTCGAGGTCCCGCCCGCGGGTTTTGGCGTCTTAGGAGACTATCTCTCGGAAAACGCCAGATCGGTGGGTCTCTTTGGTACGGATGCGACTTGTCTGCTGATTGCCAGCTCGCTGCTGTTCACTGGTCTGGCGCTCGGAGCGTCGCCCTCCATCTTGAAGAACGCCAGCATCTCCTGCATGTCCCCTGCCAGGCACGAGAGCCCCACTGCGCCTGAGGCCACGCGCTCCGCCGCTGCCGCCACCTCGCCGATTCCCGTTCGGATGTTCTCCCCGGCATTTGACGAGCTCTGGACCTTCTCGGATATATTCTGAACCGCCTCCGCTATCTCCTCGCTCGACGCCGCCTGTTCCTCGGATACCGCCGCCAGGTCCTGAGTCGCGCCCGAGATCTCCTTCAGGTAGGAGATCATGTTCCCGATGATGCCCTCCGTCTCGCGCGAGAGATTCTTCGCGTTCTCCGACTCCTTCGCGTTCTCGAGCGATATTTTGACGACCGCTTCAAGTTCGCCGGTGATCGTATTGGCCAGGTCCGCGATGTTCTTCGCCGCGACGTTGCTGTCCTCCGCGAGCTTGCGGACCTCCTCGGCGACGACGGCAAATCCCCGGCCGGCTTCGCCGGCCCTTGCCGCCTCTATTGCGGCGTTTAGGGCGAGCAGGTTCGTCTGGTCGGCTATGCCGCCTATCTGAGCTACAAAGTTCTGTATCTGCCGCGTCCTCTGCCCGAGCTCCTGCACCGATTTTGCCGTCGTGGTCGCGTTATCTGCGACGCCCTCTATGCCCGATGTCGCGCGGCTGACGGCTGACATGCCGTGGTCGCCGGCCCTCATCGCGTCGTCGACGCGGCGCGCTATATCCGTGCCCTTCTCCGCCGTCGCCTGAGCCCCGACCGCGACCTCCTCCACGGACGCGTTGACCTCGTCGCCGGAGGAGGAGAGCACCCTGAGGCTGGAGCTCATATCATCCACGTTGGTTCGGAACTCCTCCACCGATGCGTTCGTCTCCTCGGCAAGGGCGGAAAAATCCTCGGCCTTCTCTGTTACGTTGCGGCTGGCCTCCTTGACCGACACGATGATGCGGCTCAAGTCCTCGGCCATGTGCTGAAGCCCCCTGCCCATCTCTCCGAGCTCGTCCTTTCCGGCAGTCGGGAACCGGCTGGAGAGATCCCCCTTCGCGAACAGCCTGACGCTGTCCTGGATTCTGTGGATGGGGTCGGTGATCATTCGCGAGATGACATATCCAAGGATCGTGCCGGACGTCAGGGCCAGGACGAGCGCGACTAATATGGTCCTTTCCCCCTCCACCGCCTCCTCTGCCGACAATCTGTTCGTATCGGCGCACAGCCTCTCCAGCTTCGACACGAGATCGTCGTACAGCGCAACGTACTCGTCCTCCCACCTGGCGATGTCCCCTCCGGTGGACATGCGGTCGCGGAGCTCCTGCGACACCTCCCCGTTTCTCCATACCTCCATCGCCTCGTTCTGCTTCGCGACGCAATTGGCCCGCACAGCCGGCAGCTTGTCCTTGATTGCCTTTATCTCCGGGGGCATGTCGAGCTTGTCGAATTCCGCGTAAATCTCCGTGACCCTGTTCCTGTTGGCGGCCATTCGATCCTCGTAAATTTTGGCGACATCCATGTCCTTCGTGTTCAGAACGCTGAGCAGCATTCGCCTGTTCTGGATCGCCAGGGCCTTTGCCTCGCCCATAATTATGGCGGGCCGGGCAAATTCGTTGTACAGCCTGTCCATATTGGACGCTATCGTCGTGCTCGTATAGTAGCCGGTACAGGCAATTACCGACATGAGCGCGAGCATCATAATAACGAGAAAGAGTATTTTCTTCATAGTCCTGAGATCCCTGAACCACTGCATTTCTAAAACACCTCCCGAGTTTTTTCGGTATATCAGTCGGAACAAAGATGCTTCCGGTTCGCGCGAACCCGCCATGTGACTTTAAGGCTATGTGATTGTATAGACTAAAATTGATCATACAAAGGGAAAAACTGCGGAGCTATGAGGGGTTCAAATCCGCAAAAATCATCGATTGAACGACTTTTCGCATTCAGCATGACAGCCGCGAATAAGCATGTCGCGCAGCGTCACTATTTTCCACGAATAGAAATAATTTTTTTCTGATTCCCGCCAGGGGCTCGGAAAAATATTTTTTCGGTTTGCGCGGAAGTGGCCGCCCTCGAAAAAATTTAAATTCTTCGTTATATTTGGCATATTGCCTGTTATATCAAATTTAATTTTTATAACTCCTTAATATATTGACACTGCCGGCGGCGTATGATATAAACGCCGCACAGACCCCATGTTTCGCGTAAATATTGGGGAAACTGATGTAAAAACGTTAGTCATATATAAGCCTAGCTAATATTCTTAAATGAATTATTCGAATAAATCGGGTAAATAAAGAATGTAGCCTCGAGTTTGATGTTCGGTTTTTTGCGCCGCCTCGAACATCTGGATGGCTTTTGCCTCATGGGGTCATGCGCGCGGAATTTTGCCGGGCATGACCGAGAGCATGTCTGTGCGCCGGAGGATTTCCCGGAATTAAATGGCGCCCGCGTAAATGCGAGGAGGCATTCCGGGCGACTTGCCGCCGGTTTTTTTTAAAAAAGGAGGTCGGGAATTTTTTCGGTATCGCTTGACTTGAGCTGCGGCGCTATTTCAAACCCGTTCGGGAATTAAAAAGGTGGAATGTTCAATGTGGGAGAAAAATTTTATTTTAATGAGAAGACTGTCGGCGATATTTATTCTCGCCCTGTTCTTCTCGGAGACATCGCTGCCGGCGTGGGAGGGGACCGCTCGGGCCTGGGCCGCGGCGCCGCTGGTCGAGGCCAAGCTGAAGTCGGATTCCGCGATCCTCGAGGAGGATAAGAACAAGACGGCCCTGCAGAAACCGAATCTGCTGTTTCTGATAGAGGCAACCGAGATAATGAGCTTCACCCCCCAGGGGGTTCAGCCGCAGGTCTGGAGGGACGCCCTGTTCGACTTCCACTGGGAGGAGACCGCCGACTGGAAGCTCACGAAGGAAAAATACGGCTACACGATTTACGACATCAACAGGATAATGAAGGAAGCCACGTTCGGCATGGGGGCGCTGCCTCCGGCCTGGAGGGGGGAGGACCTCGAACAGGGGCGCAACCTCTACGGCCGCGAGAGAAAAAAGACGAACAACTTTAAAAAGGGACGCAGCCTGTCCGAGGACATGGAGCTGAACAAGGACAACTACTACTTCCCCTTCGCCGACCCTGAGTACGCCAAAAAACACATGAAGGGGGTGTACTCGGGCCAGTCCACTGGGCTCGAGGTGGGCTACACCGGTTACCCCGACGTGTGGCCGGACGACGTCCTTCCGAGGGATTATAAATATGAGCAAAGAGGGAGGGCCGGCTACGACTACACTCACTGCCGCACCTCTCATCCGAACAGGAACGATAACGACAGTTACCGCGGCGAATACGGACTTCGGGATCGCGAGGGCAGAAGATACGGGGACTACAACGGCGACGCCGTGGTCAGGACCTACAGTTACAGAAGCGTCACGAACTCCCAGAACTCGTTTCCCTACGCCCTCGTCTTCAAGAACCCGCAACACTGGACGAATCCGCCGTCGAGCTGGAGCGAGGACGACCTCGTGCCGAACGACAGCAGGATGTACCAGGTCAAACTCGTCCTCTGGAACCTCCTCAGCGACAAGAATCGCTTCAAGGACTTGAGAATCGGCATGGCGACTACATTCCTCTCGCCGGCAAACCTGGAGCGCGCCTCGCGCAAAAACACCCAGAATCATCACGAGATCGCCTGGGACCAGAATCCCGACACCAACGGCGTCTTCAAGGTGTTTCCGTTTGGGGCGAACATAAGGACGAAGAGTTACTTTCTGTCCGAGAGAGAGGGCGGCGATGCCTACATCACGGACCTGGGCGCCAGCAACAGATCCAACTGGAGCAAGAATGGTATCTACCAGAGGAAGGAAATACCGGGTTGGATAACGCTGGACAGAGATGGCTTCAATATGAGGCCTACAGGCAGCGGGGAGCTCTATAGGAGGGTGCGGTACGAGAATGGGACCATGCACGGCCCCTCCACCGGCGAGGTGGAGTCGTTCTTTCACGTCCACGGTCAGCACTACCCCCTCTGGATGAACGCGACCAGCCACGCGCTGTACATGACCCCCAATAACGACGGGACCGAGCCGGACGGCTGGTGGTCGAACGGCGCCGTTCCCAAAGATACCGACGGCAGCGGCAAAGTCAGCGTGCAAAAAGGATGGTTCGAGGGGACCGCGCGCGAGACGGCCGTTGGCGGCAATAATTCAACCGCGGCTGTTCACAACAACGACATCAACGACATGAGCAAGTACAACGAGAGGCATACCAGGGCCCTGGGCTGGGATCTGCACAGCGCGGGCGAGGTATGGGACAGGCCCATGTACAAAATATTGCGCCGCGCGTCGCTCTGGCTGCCAATTCAGGATTCAAACTACGTCTGGGAGAAAAGCCACGTCACCTTGGACCAGGTGGACAAGTTCAAGCTCTGGATAAATGGGCTTGCCGACATAAAAAGCGCGGGCAAGACCAAGGAGACCGACTGGAACGAGCAGTCCTGGACCAATCACGGGGACTCCCTCAACTCGGCCTTTAGGAGCGGGCAGTTTCACTTCTACAACGACCCCGAGATAGGAATAGCCGGCATGTTCGGCCTGGCCCAGGCCATCTTCCCGGATCCGACCCCCCTGGACTACACTCCGGGTCACACGTATCCCTGGCGTAACCCGGATGACCGTAAATTGGAGCTTGACAGGGAGTATTACCGCAGGAGGGGCTGGGTATGGTACTCCAAGCGCATTGCCAACACGGACTACACCTACGACTATCGCCGCGCCAGCCAGGAGTACGACGACACGGCCGTCCCGAGGGCCCGCTTCAACTACGCCTCCGGAGAGGCGACCGGCTCCGTGCTGGACTTCTTCTCGCCCAAAAAGTACTATTCCTTTACCGGGACCGACGCGTATCGCACCACTGACGACTACATCCCTGTGACGCAGCCTCAGATAGTGGACTCGTACGGCAGCAACAAAATATCCACCACCGATCTCCACAGGGTATCGTTCCCCATACGCTCCGAATGCGAGGACAACTGGCTGATCGTGGTGGCCTCCGGCGCGGAGCCGAAGGTGGTCGACAAGGCCGCCTACTCCTACAATGCCTGGGAGGCCATAAAGAACCTCTACGACGCCACCGACAAAAAAAACAAGGGCGTGCCCGTTCCCTCTTACAACCCCAACGTTCCGAACCACGGCATAAGGAAGGCGGCCTACGAGCCGGTCACGAGGATAAAGCCGGAGCTGTTTCAAAAGGATCCCAGATTGGGGACGGAGACAGGACGGCCCCTGACTGAATTTGACCTCGAGACCATAGATCTCGACAACCCCATTCGGACGATCGTCATCGGAATAGTGGCCGACGAGAACGACCCCGACGTCATCGCCGCCGGGAGCGCCGTCGTGGACGAAGTCAAGAACATGAGGCTCAACCTCATAAAGATGGCTAACGCCGGGCAGGGAGCCCTCAGCGGCACGGAGATCGCGAACCTCCACTGGGGCAATATGTACGACGCACCGATCCAGCCCTACTGGGCCAGCAATGTCTCGGCCCTGAGGATAGCGTTCGACGCCGCCCTGGGCGCGGTGCGGACCGCCGAGGACCCGAGCGGGGCCGACGGGGCAATGGTGCAGCAGAAGGAGAACGCCAGCGTTGCGGAGTCGAAGCTCTTCTCCGCCACGTACCAGGTGGTCTACAACAACCAGTGGAACGGGACCCTCCGCCGCTATCGCCCCGTCGTCAAAAACGGCGCCGTGGTCTCAATGGATAAGACCAGCTCGTGGGAGCTCGGAAGCAAGCTGCTGGACGGCAGGGGCAACGGGAACGCGCCGGGCGGCATCATGCCCATGTACTGGGCCCCCGGAGAAAAGAAATTCAGGAAATTCAGCCAGGGCGAGGCGACGTCCCTCAATATCTTCGGCCTCGACGGCAGGCTGGAGACCGTCAGCTCCGCATCGAAGCCCCTGCCCCCCAACGAGGCCCTCTACCGGTGGCTCGTCGGCTATGATCACTCGTATGTAAACGACAAGTCGTACAGGAGAAATCACATGCTCGCCGACTTCGGCCAGTCCGGGATTGCCCTTGCGGCCAACCCGAGCAAGTCGGCCGATTCACTGCCGGGTTACAGCGTGTGGGCCAAGTCGCGGTCCGGCTCGAACGCGCCCATGCTGTACGGGCAGACCAACGACGGGATCCTCTACGCCGTGAACCCAGAGAACGGAAATCCCGAGATGGTAATCCTGCCGCCGCCGTCGCTGCTGCCGATGCGGATTGCCTCCCTCAAGTCGACGGAGGGCGCCTCGGGCAAGCGCGTGTGGATCGAGGTCGCAACCCCGGATGGCAAGAGCGGCGGAAGGCGTTCTCTCCCCGGGTACATCCTGGACGGTTCGCTGCAGGTGAGAAATCTGGACATCGGCTCGAACCAATCGCACGACTGGCGTCAGTATATGCTCGGCGCCCTCGGAAGGGGGGGCAGCGGGCTCTACATGATCGACGTGAGCGAGCACAAAGATCCAAAGTTCAAGTGGTATGTCGAGAAGTACGGGAACCAGGTCGTCACCATGGACGGTTCGAGCCGCCATAACGCCCCGACGTGGACCGACTTGTCCGCTCTCAGTGGAAACGCCGTCGCGTTCAGGAAGCTCGGCTTCAACGGGGCAAAGCCCGCAATCGGCGTGACCCTGACGGGGAACGATCCCCTCAATCCCTCGATTCAGAACATCATCGTCGTGCCGGGGGGCCTTCAGTCCAAAATAGACCTGGCGAAAAACGGCGGCGAGGGAGCGGCCATTCTCGTGCTCGATCCCAAGGATGGCAGCGTGATAAGGGCCTTTGACGGGGAGACCCTGGACAGGGGGCAGACGAAAAACTGGAAGGTCGGCAGCTCGGTTCAGGGAAAAACTCCGTACATGGGCATGGTCGCCTCGGAGCCGACCCTCATGGTCTCCTCGAACACAGCCATGAAGTTTGCGCCCTATGCGACAGGACGCGCCTTTACCGCGGACAACAGGGGAAATATCTTCGAGGTGGTCATGGAGAATCCGGACGGTTCCTCCCTGCAGCCGTCCGGCTGGAGCATAAGGACCGCTGCGACGCTTCAGCCGAACAGCAACGGAGGCGCCGGCACTGACAAAAACTTTGCGATCCCGCACGGATTGGCCCTGAAGAAGGCCTCGGACAAAGTCTGGCTCGCAGGAGGGACCTCCAACGCGGAGACGCTCGGCAAGAGCAGGATGGAAAACGGGGACGGCAATCTGGGACAGATGCTGTTCGCCCTCAAGTCGCCGATAAATCCCGCGCCAGGCGACAGGACGATCTACAGGGACGACCTCCGCAAGCTCGACATGCGTTCGGCCTCCTCCGCGCCACCTGACGCAACCGGCTGGTACATGCCGCTCGACACCGCGGCCGGCATGAAGCAGAACGTAACGGCCGACGAGTACGTAACGGCAAGGCCGGCGCTGCTGGGCGACAACATGTACGCCTCGACGTTCACCAGGACTAAAATCGAGTTGACTGGCGTCTACGACGTGTGCAACGCGTCTAAAAAAACCGTCAGCGGCTACTCCCGCCTCTACTCCATAAAAATCGCGGACGGCACGAGCTCCTGGCCCGTGAACAAGAGCCGGTACATCCAGGTGGAGGGCGTGAAGATCACTGGCATGACCAATATGAAGAACGACGACGGCAGCGCGACGCTGGTCTTCAATTACGACGTCCTGGGCAATGACCCGGCCAAGGACAAGGCGTTCCTGGACTTAGCCGCCAAAAACGGCATCAACGTCAGCAACGGAAGCCTGGTGATGCAGGTCAGGGACGGCGGCACGAGCCAACCCGCCCTCCCGCCGGGGGATACCGTCATCATCTACAGCATAGAGAGGGCCAAGTAACCGGAGGCGAGGACCGTGGGCGCCGCCCACGCCCGCCGGGGGACCAGTCCCCCGGACCCCCGTTTTAAATTTTTCCCTTCGCCCCGCGGGCGAAGGGAAAAATTTTTCGGATGTTCGGGGGGGCTTGAGCCTCCCGGCCTCCAATATGGGACAACCTGATACTCGTCTTAATCTGATCCCGATCAAAATCAATTTATCTGTGCAAAAAATTGAAATAAAAGCTAAAATGTTACCGGATCGTTCGCGGTTGCCGCGTAAACACATCCGACGTCCGATCCCGCATCCTACACCTCCGAGGGGGAGATTCTCATCTTGAAGGCCATGACAGCGTATGCCAGCGAAATTGATGACGCCACGGCAGCCGTCCGGGAGATATTGGGACAGATCGACATCGAGGGCGGGCTGCTCGAGAACAGCGTCGGAATAATCTCCTGTTACGCCGATTTTGTCGAGTCAGGGGCGGTCCGGGCGATATGCGAGGCCCTGCCGTTCGAGGTCGTGGGCTCCACCACTCTCGCGAGCGCCGTTGACGGCGGCTCTGGCTTCATGCAGCTCGCCCTCATCGTTCTGACCGGGGACGACGTGTCGTTCACCGTCGGCATGACCTCTCCACTGTCCTCCGAGGACGAGGCGCCGCTGCGCGAGGCTTACGAGTCCGCCCTGTCCAGGGCGGGGCGCAAACCGTCTCTCATGCTCAGCTTCGCGCCGATGCTCATGAACATCAGCGGCGATTTCTACGTGAACGCGTTCAATAAAATCTCGGAGGGCGTCCCTAATTTCGGGACGGTCTCGGTCGATCACAACCTCGACTATCACGAAGCCCAGATAATCTGCAACGGCGAGGCATATCCCGATCGTTACGCCTTTATAATGGTCTGCGGGGACATAGCCCCCAAGTTCATCACAGGCTCCATATCGCCGGGAAATATTTTCAGCGTGAAGGGCGTCGTCACGGCGTCCCGGGGAAATCATCTTCAGTCGGTCAACGGCACGCCGGTGTTCGATTATCTTCAGACCATCGGGCTCAAGAAGGACGAGAATGGGATGATCGTCGGGATCAACTCGTTTCCCTTCATCGTCGACTTTAACGACGGCACGACGCCCGTGGTGCGCGCCATCTTCGCCCAGACACCCGAGGGTTATGGGGTCTGCGGCGGGGACATCCCGGTGGGCGCCACACTGACGGTCGGGACACTGGACGCGGACGAGGTCCTTCGGACCGCCGAGACCGCGGTGGCATCCGCCGCAGCTCTTGAAAATCCCGCTTGCATACTGATGTTTTCCTGCATTGGGAGGCATTTCTCCCTTGGCTACAACCCGATGAGCGAGATCGAAAAAATCCAGGGTCTCATGGAGGGAAGGAAAATCCCCTATCACTTCGCCTACTCGGGTGGCGAATTTTGCCCTGTCTATTCGAGGGCCTCGGAGGACAAATCCACGACGAACCGCAATCACAGCGATACGCTCGTGATCTGCGTGCTGTAGGGCGTGTGAAATTATCCCAGGGAAGTGAACCGTTTGCCGGATGAATTAACGACATATATCGAATCGCTGAAGGAAGAGAACATGAGGCTGTGCGCGGAGAACAAGAAGCTCGCGCGCGAGCTCCGGCTCGAGAGGAACGCGTACCAGCGCAACAAGGTCAGGGACGAGGCCAGGGAGAACCTGAACAAAATCATCTCTGCCGAGAAGTACAGGCTGGAGAAGTACATGAACCTGCTCCTCGCCAACTGCCCCGACCTCATCATGTTCTTCGACCGCGACGGACATCTCACTCTGGCAAGCGACTCATACCTGCGGAGATGCCGTATTCCCGTGCTCGCCATGATAAGCGGCAAGACGTACCGCGAGCTGATCTCCCCGGTCGCGGGCGAGGACTTCCTGCGCCGGTTGGACGATGTATTCCGGGAGGCCCTCTCCGAAAACCGCTCGCTGGAGATAGATCACGACATCGACTTCGGGATGGAGGGGGACGTCCGGCACTACTTCATCCACGTGATTCCGATGATCGCGGAGGCGGGGGTCGCCGAGGGGGCCATGCTGCTCTTCTACGACACGACGGAGATTACCAGGGCAAAGTTGGCGGCGGAGCGGGCCAGGGAGCTCGCAGAGCAGTCGACGCGGGCCAAGTCTGACTTCCTCTCCCGCATGAGCCACGAGATACGAACCCCCATGAACGCCATCATGGGCATGACGGAGCTGCTGCTGCGAAAGAACATATCCCCGGATGCGAGGGAGGACGCGATGGGGATCAAACACGCCGGGGACAACCTCCTCACCATAATAAACGACATCCTCGATTTCTCGAAAATCGAGTCCGGCAGGATGGACATAATCCCGGCGGGATACACCCTGACCTCCATGATAAACGACGTTATCAGCATAATACGGATGCGGATAGTGGAAAAGCCGATTCAGTTCGTCGTGAACGTCAACTCTCGGATCCCGGACAAACTCGTCGGGGACGAGCTCAGGATCAGGCAGATACTGCTGAACCTGCTCTCCAACGCGGCAAAATACACCCACTCCGGACACATCAGGTTTACCGTGGACGGCGTCCCAGACGGGCCGGACCGGATTCTCCTGCGTTGCTCGATCTCCGACACCGGCATAGGCATCAGGGAGGAGGACATGGGCAAGCTGTTTATCGATTTCTCCCAGATCGATACCTACAGAAACAGGATGATCGAGGGCACCGGCCTCGGGCTCTCCATAGCCCAGAATCTCTGCAGGCTCATGGGGGGCAGGATCACTGCCGAGAGCGTCTACGGGACCGGCAGCAATTTCACCGCTGTAATACCTCAGAGCGTGGCGGACCCCGCCCCATTTGCCGCGGTAGCCGACCCCGAGGGCAAGAGCGCCCTCGTCTACGAGCCCAGGCAAATCTGCGCCCTCTCCATAACCGACTCCCTGAAGGACCTCGGGGTGAGGAACAAATCCGTCTCGGACGCCGAGGCCTTCCGGAGGGAGCTCGCGGAGGGGGGCTATCGGTACGCCTTCATCTCCTCGCACGTGTATGAAAAAGTCAGGGATTGCGTGGCCGAGAGCGCGGACAGGACCACTCCCGTCATCATGGCGGAGGTGGACAAGGTCGCGGCCGCCGATGAATTTCGCACGCTGGCGATGCCAGTCTACAGCGCGCCGCTCGCCAACGTATTGAACGGGGAATGGGCCTCCCGCGGCTACCACGAGCGCAAGGACATATTCATCGACTTCGTCGCCCCCAACGCCCGAATCCTGATCGTGGACGACATCGAGACGAACCTCAAGGTCGTAACGGGCCTCATGTCCCCGTACAAGATGCAGATGGACTGCTGCCGCTCCGGGGTCGAGGCAATAGCCCTGATTCAGGAGAACCGCTACGACTTAGCGCTGATAGACCACATGATGCCCAATATGGACGGCATAGAGACGGCAAACGCCATCCGCAGGCTCCCAGGGGATTACTACAGGGACGTACCGCTCATCGCATTTACGGCAAACGCCATGACCGGGATGCGCGAGATGTTCCTGGAGAAGGGCTTCAACGACTACCTGACCAAGCCCATAGAGACCGTGAAGTTAAACGAGATAATGGAGGCGTGGATTCCCGTCGAGAAGCGCCAGAAGGCGGGATACGAGGAAAAAAATCCGCCGGACCTGCTGGGCGGCAGGCAGGTGGAGGGGGTAGACCTCGAGGCCTGCAGAAAACGCTACTATGACGACGACTCCTGCATCCAGATAATCCGCTCGTATTGCGTCCACACGCCGGCCATCCTGGAAAAACTGAGGACGATATCCGAGAGGACCCTGAAGGATTATGCCGTGACGGTGCACGGCCTCAAGGGGGCGAATTACGGAATCTGCGCGATCGCAGCCGCCAGGGACGCAGAAACCCTCGAGCTCGCGGCCAAGGCCGGGGACTTCGAGACTGTGAGGAGGAACAACGGCGCGTTCGTAGAATCCATAGAGGGGCTGCTCGACAACTTAAACGCCCTGATGGCGGACGTCAGCACCGACATCTCAGATAAACCGTCACGGCCGTATCCCGATAGATGCCTGCTCGAAAAGCTGCTCGACGCGAGCGCGAGGTTCATGGTCGACGATATGGAGGACATCATGGAGGAAATAGAGCTCTACAGGTACGAGGACGGCTCGGAGCTCGTAGCATGGCTGAGAAAGCAGGTGGACAACCTGGAGTACGACGCCATAAAAAAATGCCTCGAAGGGCAGGACCTTGGGGCGCCGCCCCAAACCCCGCCAGGAGGCACTGCCTCCTGGACCTCCAATTAGTATTTTTGTTTTCGCCCTGCGGGCGAAAACAA